>JAJZYO010000424.1 GCA_021798075.1 Actinomycetes bacterium | reverse complement strand
CACGACAAGTAAGCAGAGAGAATGTGGCGCAGGGCGTGCGGCGATATGTGCTTGGCGGCCAGGGACGGGCAGGTCTTGCCCGCGGTCGCGGTGTGCTTGGCGACGAGCCACTGTACGGCGTCGGGGCTGAGCGGCCCTCCGCGGGTGGTGGGGAAGAGCGGGTCGGCCGCCGTACCACCTCGTTCCTTGAGCCATTGGCGCAGGACCGAGACGGTATGGGCGGTCATGGGTGTCGCCCGGTCCTTCCTCCCCTTGCCGTGGCAGGTGACATGGGGCCCCGGCCGGGCGAGGTGGAGGTCGCCGATGCTGAGCTGGGTCAGTTCGCTCACTCGCATCCCGGTCTGGACAGCGAGCGCGAGCAGTGCGTAGTCGCGTCTCCCGCTCCAGGTGTCCCGGTCGGGAGCGGCCAAGAGAGCGTCGACTTCGTCGGGGGTGAGGTAGTGGACCTCCTTGTGGGGGTACTTCTTGGCCGGGATGGCGAGGACCCGCTGTATCAGCCCGGCGTGCTCGGGGTGCTGGAGGCTTGCGTAGGCGAAGAAGGAATGTATGGCCGCCAAGCGGGTGTTGCGGGTACGGGCGCTGTTGCCTCGGCCCTGCTCGAGGTGGGCCAAGAACGCGCCGACCAGTTTGGCGTCGATGTCGGCGATGCCAAGCCGGCAGGGGGCCTTCCCGGTGCGGGCCTGGGCGAAGCCGAGCAGCATCCGGAACGTGTCGCGGTAGGCGGCGACCGTGCGGGGGCTGGCCTGGCGTTGGGCTATCAGGCGTTCGAGGAACCAGGCTTGGACGGTCGGGGCGAGGTCGCTCATCGCCGCCCCCGTTCGAACTGCTCGAGCCGCTCGGCCGCCAGGGCCAGTACCTCAGCGCCGGCGTGGAAATAGTGGTACGTCCATGCCGGGTCGGAATGGCCTACATAGGCGGACAGCAAGGGCAGTTTCCCTTGCGGGTCGGCCCCTTGGCGGTGGAAGTCGGCCAAGGTGGCCATTATGAAGTGGTGGCGCAGGTCGTGGATGCGGGGGTGACCGGCACCGGGCTGGTCTTCCAGCCCGGTCTTGTCGACCAGTTCCCGGAACACTTGGTTGACGACTACATATAGCAGCCTGGTCCCGCGGGTGGAGACGAAAAAGCTGGGGGCCTTCGGCTTGGGGCACAGTTCGTCCCGGAGACGGCTGTAACGCTCGAGGGCCGCCACGGCGGTGTGGTGGAGCGGGAGCCGCCGGTGCTTTCGGAACTTGGCGTCGTTGATATCGGCCACGCCGCCAGCGAGGTCGATATCGGCCCGGTCCAGTTTGATCGCTTCCCCGACCCTGGCGCCGCTGCAGACGAGCAGCCCGAAGAACGCCTCGTAGGTCGCCCCTCGGAGCGGGTTGGCGAGGCGGCCAGCCTCGCCCACGAGGCTTTCCAAGTCCTGCGGGGAGAACTGGTAGGCGCGCCGCCGGCACGGCCCGGAGACGACCAGGTTCGCCGGGGGCACCTCCACAGTGGGGTCGACGCCTTGGAGGTGACGGGCGAAACCGCGCACCGCCCCGAGCCGGCTCGACCAATAGTGGGGCGTCACACCTTGGGGCCCTGTCGCCCACGACAGGGCGGCTTTGGTGGTGACCGTCGGCACGTCGCAGCGGCACAGGTAGCCGATGAAGTCCTCGAGGAGGCGGTCGTAACCGGCGAGCTTGAAGCCGAGGGCACGTCGGACGGCCAGGTACTCGGTGGCAGCTTGGTGCAAGTCGGTCATGACCGCGCTCCTGGCCAGGGCCTGGCGATCGTGGCCAAGGCGTCGAGGTCGTCTTTCGCGTACAGCGCCGAGGTGGCCAAAAGACGGTGGCGGAGCACCTGTCCGACCTCGAACAGTGGGGCGCCTGCTCGTCGCATGGCCGTAGCGGCGCTGTGGCGGAGAGCGTGGGCACCCACGCTCGCGACCCCAGCCCGGCGGCACGCAGCACCAACTATCAGGGTGACGGCACCGGGCGTGAGCGGGCCATAGGGGGCCTGCACCTGTAAGAACAGGTTGCGGTGGCCGTTCCTCGGGCGTCCCTGCCGGCAGTAGCCGGCTATCGCCTCGCCCACGTCACAAGGGAGCGGGAGCCGGTCGCGCCGGCCGCCCTTGCCGGCGACGACGACCTCACCGTTCCGCCAGTCGAGGTCGTCGAGGCTGAGCGCGGCGACTTCCCCCCTCCTGAGGCCGAGGCGGGCCATTAGCGTCAAGAGCGCGAAGTCACGCCGCCCCGCGCTGCTGCGCCGGTCGCAGCTGGCCAAAAGACGGCTCACCTGCTCGGCTTCCAGCGCCCGGGACCTGCCGCTGTCGCGCCAGGGGATAGCCCGTGGCACCGCCTCGACGAGGCAGGTACGTGTGTAGCCCTCCAGGAACAAGAAGCGCATCAGCACCCGCAGGGCGGTCACCGCGTTCTTGGTCGCCCCGACGCTGAGCTTGCAGCAATCGACGAGGACGAACCTGGTGACCTGCTCCACCTCGAGCCGGTCCAAGCCACAACCGTCTGCCGTCGGGCCCGGCGCGTACTCGGAAAGGAACCACTGTGCATAGCGGCGGTAGCCCTCTATGGTCCCCGGGGCCAGTGCCCGCTCGCTTACCAGGTACTCGACGAGCTCGCCCAACAGCCGTCCCACTGGGCCCTGCGGGGCGGGTGCCGTCCGCTCTGGGACGAGGCCGAGCCCCCGCAGGTAGCCCAACAGGGCCTCCATGGCGCGAGGTGCCACGTAGCGCTTGTGGCCCTTCGAGCGCCGCTCGCACAAGAACTCCTCGGCCCGTGCGGCGCTCAGCTCGGCCAGCCCCAACCCCCGGCGATCGAGCCAGCGGCTCAGATCTGCCATCAAGTACAGGTGCTCCGACGCCGTGAACGGCGAGTACCCCAGCCTGGACAGCTCTCGCTCGAAACCCCGCGCGTAGGGCGCCAGCACACCCTTCACCCGTGGATGGTCCGGTCTTCTCGGCATTGCTTCCTCCTTCGCTCGGGGCACCGTGCCCCGACCGAGGAAAGCCTGCCCGGCCTCGTGCGATTATGCCGAACTGTTAGCCAGCGCCCACGGCCGTGACCAGCGACAACGCCTCACGGTCACCGCCGGTTCGGCATAACCGCCGGCTCGGCATAACCACAGGCGGTACAAATTGTTCCGC
>JAJZYO010000423.1 GCA_021798075.1 Actinomycetes bacterium | reverse complement strand
AAGTGCTACCCACCGTGTCCACACAGCGCCGGACACCGGGTCTGGTTGCTGGGCGACGCTGCGGAGGACCTCGACCCACTGCTGACGGTTCTGGGCTTCCCCGTAGAAGCACCCTGCCGCCAGGCCCGACCACCTGGGCGGCCATGGCCCCCTCAGAGATAGGGAGGAAGCCCTTTGCGCGACGGGCGTTGACCGGGAGACCTCTGTTGCTTATCACCGATGAGATCGCCATGGCTTCGGCGCGTGCCGTATTGGCGGCGCTTTGGTAAAGAGAAGCCCTGAGAAGCGACGTCACACCCAAGCCGAAGAGCGAGAAGGCGGCACCGACGATCACGACCGACACCACGGCGGAACGGGTCCGCGCCGTGCGAGACCAGCCGAGCAGCCGCCGAAAGGCGCGCTCAGCCATGGACCGCCTCATCCTCGGCGGCCGCCAAGCGGTAGCCATACCCCCGCACGGTCTCTATGGAGTGCCGGTCAAAGGGAGCATCCACCTTCTTTCGCAAGTAACCAATGTAGACCTCGACTATGTTCGGGTCACCCGCGAAGTCAGCGCCCCAGACCTTGCGCATCAGCTCTTCCTTTGCCACAGCTTCGCCGCGGCGCGCCAGGAGCTCTGCAAGGATGCTGAACTCCCTCTGCGAGAGCTCTATATCGGTCCCACCCCGTGCGCAACGGCGCGCCCGCAAGTCCAACGTGAGATCGCCCGAGCGAAGCACTTCTCTCCCCGGCGCCGTCCCGCCCTTCGAGCCGCGCCTTGCCAGCGCGCGCAGGTGCGCCTTCAGCACCACATAAGAAAAGGGTTTCGTGAGATAGCCGTCAGCTCCCGCGTCCAGGGCCTCGGCTTCGTCCCACTCGCCATCCTTGGCCGACAGCATGAGCACGGGCGTCCAGACGGCACGATCGCGGAGCTGCCGTACGAGCTGGAAGCCGTTGACCCCCGGCAGGAGGATGTCGCACACGATGACGTCGAAGCGTTGCTGCAACGCGAGCTGGAGCCCTTCGGTGCCAGTGGCGGCGCCAACCGCCTCGTGCCCTTCCTCCCCGAGGCCCCGGCACAACGCCTCTCGCAGCCTCAGCTCGTCCTCGACGAATAGGACACGCATCGCGCGTCAAGCTACCGCCCGGCGGACGAGCGGGGCCCGAGTCGCGCGTTGAGCTACCGCCCGGCGGACAAGCGGGGCCCGGCCCGCCTACCCAAGCACCCTCGCGAGTAGAACGTTCGCCATGATGGAACTCGTAGCCCGGCCGGAGCGTGGCCGCCGGTACTCCGCCACTCGCACGGTAAGGGTCAGTGACGCCGGGCCCGACGGCGCACTGAGGCTCGACGGCGTAGCCCGGTACCTGCAAGACATCGCTACCGACGACTGGGTCGATTCGGGCTTCAGCACCGAGGACACTTGGGTGGTCCGGCGGGCGTATGTCGAGCTGGCCGATGGTGGGCGCTGGCCCCGCTACAACGAGGAAGTGACCGCCGTGACTTGGTGTGCGGGCACCGGGCCGGCATGGGCCGAGCGCCGGACGGACTTGGAAGTCGAGGGTCAGGTCATGGTCAGGGCGACCGCGCTGTGGGTTTTGGTGGACGAGCTGGGACGGCCGCTCCGGCTCGAGGACCGCTTCCAAAAGATCTATGGGGAAGCTTGCGGCGGGAGGAAGGCAAGCCGCAAGGTGCCAGCGGCGCCGAGCGCGGGGGACCTCGCCGCACCCAACGTGAGCAGCCAGCCCTGGGCTGTACGCAAGGCCGATATCGACGTCGTCGGGCACGTGAACAACGCAGCCATCTGGTCGGCGGTGGTGGAGGCCGCCCCCGCCGGCCTGCGGACCGTGGACCTGGTCCACCACGGTGCCCTCGACGCCGAGGGCAGCGTGTCACTGTGCTCGTGGCCCGGCCACCTCTGCCTCCTGGCGAGGGCATCGGGCCCGGCTGGCGGCGGAACGACCGGCGGCGACGGCGCCACTCTGGCTCCTGACCGGGCTAGCGCCCGCGGTGGCGGCCCGGAACTTGATGTCCCGGAACTTGATGTCCCGGAACTTGATGTCCCGGAACTTGATGTCCCGGAACTTGATGTCCCGGAACTTGATGTCAGGGTGTCGGCTGTCCTTAGCGTGTCGGCCGGGCCGGCTCGGGGATAGGACCTGGTTTTTCGGGACGGCCCCGCGACCTGGAGGTAGGTAGCCCTCCATGTCACCGCTTCGCGAGAGCCTCGCTGACCCTGGCGAAGGTGTTCCTCGCGATCGTCGCCGCTGCCATCGGCGGGAACGGCCACACGGCGCTCGCATTGATCTCGCAGAGCACGAAGGAATCCTCTCCCTCTTGGTCCTTGGGCCCAAAGAGAAAATCGGCGTCCCATATCACGGGCAACTCGTCGGGGCGGAGGTCGAACAGGCGAGCCATCTCGGGGACCCACTCGCGCTCGGCCTTCCTCCGGAGCTGCTGGTAGGCCGCAGCATCGGGGCCCTCCCTCGTGGACGCCATAGCCTCGCGGCGCGCGGTGCCTGGGACTAACTCGAGAAGACCCTTGGGCCATTGACGCGAAAACCCGACGACCTCGTCGTGAGAGAAATAGCAGCGGATCATCCCCTCACCGAGGCGGGCCTGGTACTCCTGGTCGACCAGGAAGCCCGACCAGGCGAAGTACCCCGCGCACCGCTTGAGGAACGCCTCGAGCGGCAGGTGCTCGATGGTGCCGTCACGAGCACTCGCATCTTGGGCCCGCAGCAATGAGCGGGGCGAAGGTGGGACCGCCGGCTCAGCGAGTGCCACGCCCCATACCCCGCTGCCTCCGTTGCCGCGGCCCTGCTTCACCACGAGCCGCCCATGCCTGGCGAGCCGGCCCGGGAAGCGCGCGGCAAGCTCGTCGACCGAACGGTAGATGTCGCAGTCAGCACCCCAACCGAGGTGACGCGTTCGGTAGAGGACCTCCTTCGTCCCCATCTTCCGGGTCACCTCGGGGTGCGCTGAGACCCAGACGCCCTTCGCCGAGGCCTCGCGCAGCAGTTCGTCGACTCGGCCCCGTGTCGCACCATCTTGGACCGGGTTGACCCATACGAGCACCCCGTCGAGCCCCATCAACTGCGAACCGACCGCGCTGGCCCGGTCATCGCCAAAGGGGAGGGGGACGACGTCTACCCCCAGG
>JAJZYO010000422.1 GCA_021798075.1 Actinomycetes bacterium | reverse complement strand
CGTGGTTGATCTGCTCCTTGGACAAGCCGGCGTCCTTGATGGCCTGGTCGAAAGGCCCGCGGCAGGCCTCGACCAAGTCGGCCGTCATTTCCTGGAACTTGGCCCGGGTCAGCTTCATGTCGAGGTGCTTCGGGCCCTCGCTCGTGGCCGTGATGAACGGCAGGTTGATGTTGGTCTCCTGTACCTGCGACAGCTCGATCTTGGCCTTTTCAGCGGCCTCCTTCAGCCGCTGGAGCGCCATCTTGTCTCCCGAGAGGTCGACCCCTTCGGTGTCCTTCTCGCTCTTGACGAGCCAGTCGATGATGCGCTGGTCCCAGTCGTCGCCGCCAAGGTGGGTGTTACCGCTCGTGGACTTCACCTGGAAGATGCCCTCGCTTATCTCGAGGATCGAGACGTCGAAGGTCCCGCCGCCGAGGTCGAACACGAGGACCGTTTGCTCCTCCTGCTTGTCGAGCCCGTAGGCGAGCGCCGCTGCCGTCGGCTCGTTGATGATGCGCAGGACCTCGAGCCCGGCGATCTGGCCCGCCTCCTTGGTGGCGGTGCGCTGGGCGTCGTCGAAGTAGGCGGGGACGGTGATAACCGCCTGGGTGATGGTCGTGCCGAGGTAGCTCTCCGCGTCACGCTTCAGCTTCTGGAGGATCCTGGCCGAGATCTCCTGGGGGGAGTAACCCTTGCCGTCGATGTTGACGTGCCAGGAGTTGTCCCCCATGTGGCGCTTGACCGAGCGGACGGTGCGCTCTGGGTTGGTGATGGCTTGGCGTTTGGCGACCTCGCCCACGAGCACCTCGCCTGACTTGGAAAACCCGACGACCGAAGGTGTGGTGCGAGATCCCTCTGCGTTGGGGATGACGGTGGGCTCACCGCCTTCTAGGACGGCTACCACCGAGTTGGTGGTCCCGAGGTCGATACCTACTGCCTTTGCCATTGACGCCTCCTTAAGGACGGGCCGAGGCCCGCGTTGTCCGGTCTGTTGCGTTGGTCATGTTGGTCCCGGTCCGTTGGTCCCGGTCGTTTGCCCACGGCCCATGGTAGCGAAGTTGAGTGCCTTCGTATCAAGAAAGTTGGTCGCTTGTGGATAGTACCTGGTCATGCTGGCTTATGACCTTTGGGCCGCGTCGCCTTCGGGCCGGCGACGGTAGCTTGGCGGTATGGCAACTCTCCTGCTCGTACGTCACGGTCAAAGCGCCTGGAACCTGGAGAACCGCTTCACCGGTTGGTGGGACGTCGACCTCTCCGCGCAGGGTGAGGACGAGGCCCACCAGGCCGGCCGCCTCCTGGCCGAAGAGGGGCTCCTCCCTGACGTCGCCCATACGTCGGTGCTTACCCGGGCTATCCGCACCCTCGACATCCTCCAGGAGGAGATGGGCCGCCTGTGGATCCCGGTCCACCGCCACTGGAGGCTCAACGAGCGCCATTATGGGGGCCTCACCGGCCTAGACAAGGCAGAGACCCGCGAGCGCTATGGCGACGAGCAGTTCCGGCTTTGGCGGCGCAGCTACGACGTGCCGCCCCCACCTCTCGAGCCCGGCAGCGCTTATGACGTGTCAGCCGACCCCCGCTACGTGCCCGGAGTGGTACCGAGGACGGAGTGCCTGGCCGACGTGGTGGTGCGGATGGTGCCTTACTGGTACGACGCGATCGCCCCTGACCTCCTCGCCGGCAAGGTCGTGCTGGTGGCGGCCCACGGCAACAGCCTGCGCGCGCTCATCAAGCACCTCGACCAGATGGACGGCGAGACCGTCTCGAAGCTCGAGATCCCAACGGGCGTCCCCATCGTCTACGAACTGGACAAGGGCCTCCAGCCGCTCCAGGCCGGCGGGCGCTGGCTCGGCGACCCCGAGGCGGTCGCAGCCGCAACCGAAGCGGTGCGCCGCCAAGGCCAGCGCGCCTAGCCCGGAGCCGGCCGAAGGCCGCCGGCACAGCCAGTACAGCGGGCGCCGCCCAGGCGTGCGTGACCGCCGCTGGGTTGCCCGGTAGGGTTTGGCCCACGATGAAACGGGGAGCCGGCGGATGCCGTCGGGGGGTGGCTTCTCTCAGTGTGGTGGCCACGGTGTCCGCCGCCGCAGCCCTAGTGGGCGGCTGCGGCAGTGGCGCCAAGAAGGCGGCGATCGCCTCGACATCGTCTAGCAGCACCACCACTGCGAGGACGGCGCCAGCGCCGACGACTACCAGCCGGCCCAAGCACGTGGCCCTCTGCCCCCTCACCGGGGCCCCGTCCCCCGCCGGCAAGGTGCCGCAGCGGGCCGCGATCGCGGTCAAGGTGGAGAACCTTCCCGCGGCTCGCCCTCAATGGGGCCTGAACCGCGCCGACATCGTCTTCGAGGAACCCGTCGAGGGGGGCATCACCCGCTTCATTGCCGTCTACCAGTGCCAGGGGGCTCCTCGCATCGAACCGGTGCGTTCGGCTCGGTTCGTGGACATTAAAATCCTGAAGCCCCTGGGCAAGGTCCTCTTCGCCTACTCAGGGGCGATCCAGCCCGTCGTCGAAGCGGTCGACTCACCGACCTCACTGCTGGAAGACGTCGGGGCCATGACGCAAGGCCAGGCCTACTGGCGCGACCCGACGCGCCTCGAACCCCACAACCTGGTCACTTCCACCGAGCGGCTTTACCAGGTTGCGGCGGCCAAAGGCTACCCCGAGACCGTGCCCAGGCCAATCTTCAGCTACGGGCACCCACCGGCCGGCGGCAAGCCCGTGACCGCTGCCCATGTGGACTACCCCCTAGACATCACCACTTGGACCTGGACGCCAGGCCTCCACCGGTGGCTGCGCTCCTATGCCTGCCCGCCGGGGGAGCAGCAGGTCTGCACCCCGGAGGACAACGGGCCAGCCATGCTGGGCAACGGCGCTCAGATCTCGGCGGTCAACGTGGTCATCCTGCACGTCGTCGAGTACTCCACTCCCTACCTGGAGGACGCCGCCGGCGCCCACGAAACCGACTGCACCTTGACCGGGTCCGGCCCGGCCTGGGTCTTCCGTAATGGGGAAGAGTTCGTGGGCCGCTGGGTGAGGCCCAAGCTCGCCGACCCGGCCACCTTCGTGGAGGCCGACGGCACCAGGATCACGCTTGCCCCGGGCAACACCTGGGAGGAGCTCGTGCCCGACGGCGAAGAGGTCAGGGTGACCGGCTGAGCCGGCGGCGCCGG
>JAJZYO010000421.1 GCA_021798075.1 Actinomycetes bacterium | reverse complement strand
GTCGCCGGCCCGCAGTTCGACCGTCAAGCCGCGAAAGCGCTCGTCCTGTCTCGAGAAGCTGGCGGCAGCGGACAAAGGGCCGCCCTTTTCACCCACAATTTGGCCAAACAGCGGCTCGGTCGACGTCCCCATGGCGCCGAGCGGCGCATGCCCGGTCAAGCGCACCACCTCCCCTGGGCTCGCCACCGCCGGCGAGACGTGCAGCTCGGCGCAGCCCGGCACGGTTTTGCACGTGTAGGCGGCGCTCGAGGCCAAGTGGACGAGCGCCACACCTTCGGCCGGCCCGAGCCCACAACGGGGGACCAAGAGCACGCACTGCACCCCGAGGTCGTAGACTCCGGCTACTGGGGAGACGATCTCGTCCGGCCCTGTTTGGGCCCATGGTGCCGCTGGCACCCGCAGGTGGGCGACGAAAGTGGTCGGCGAACGCCAGTCGACGGCTACCAAGCCGTAGCGGAGGCCCCCCGGGCAACCGCCCCAGCAGAAGGACACCAAGTCCTGCCTGTCCTTGTACGGCCGGCGAAGCACCCCGGTCACCGTTATGGCTTGGCCGGGCTCGACTGGGCCCGGCTCGACGCTGAGGGAGACGGCGGGGCTCGCGCCAGAGCTCCCGTTGGGCACGGTCGTCGGCGCCGTAGTGCCCGCCAGCTGCGTGAAATAGTCCACCACCGCGAGGTGGTAGGTGCCGCCTGGCACGTCGGGCACGTAGAGGCAGAGGTCCACCTTCCCGTCAATCGACTGTGCCGGGCTGGCTGGCCCGGCGCGCTCGCCCGGGCAAAGAGCGCCCTGCCAAGTGAGGGCGTACGATGCCCCTGCCGGAGGCATGAGGGCCGGCTGGCCGACAGCCTGCCCCGTCGCCAGTGGCATCGCGAGGAGCGCGAGCGAGACCGCCACCAACCCCATCAGGGCTGCAGGCCTGCTCGTCGGCCTCGCCAACAAGTGGAGGGCTCCATGCTCACGGCCACGGCCGGCGGGGCCTCTCATGGCACACCGCCTAACCGGTACGCCGTCCACGTGCCGCCTCCGTCGGTCGTCCGGTAGACGAGCCCGGAGCGGCTGTCCCAGGCCCCCGGGCCGCAGGCTTCCCAAGCCCAGCCGACGTCCCGGTTCACGAAGTCGACGGCCATGTCCCCGAGCGGGACCGATGAGCGCGAGCTGGCCCAGGAGGCGCCTCCGTCGGTGGTCTCGTAGATCTCCCTCCCGGCCGCGACGACCCACGTCTTGGCCGTCACGACGTCGAGGCAGCCACCGCAGGGGCAGGCGCCAAAGGCCGACAGGGCGCGGGAAGCACCCAGCGGCAGCCGGTGCAGGGCCCAGTGCGCCCCGCCGTCGTGGGTAGCGGCGAAGAGGAACTCGGGGGCGTTGTCCACGGCAAGGGCACCCACCGAAGGAGAGGAGAACACAGGTGGGTAGGTCGCAACGTCGCCGTTGGTGCTGGCGAACAGCTGCACCGGCTCCCAGGTCGCCCCGGCGTCGTCGGTACGCTGGAGCACCGCGGGACCTCGGCAGGTCCCGGTCGCGAAACCGACATGGGGCGTAGCGAAGGAGATGCCGTCCTTGTCGCACCACGAGCTGATGCGGGTGCTCTTCCCGCCTACGGTGCCAGGGGGTGGGGAGGCGGAGGCCTCCTCCCAGCGCCCACCGCCGTCGGAAGTCGTGTACACCTGCACCGGCTCTTCGCCCATGGCAGCGCTGGCCCCGGTCTCGAGGAACCCGGTGCTCTTGGTGAGGAAGAAGGGCGAGCCCACCGACGAGCCCGGGAAGCGCCCGGCCAGGTGCCAGTGCCGGCCGGCGTCAGCGGTCGCGAAGAGGTAGAGCACCTGGGACTGGTCGAGGCGGCCGTAGTACCTCGCCACGGGCAACCAAGCGTCCTCGCCGTTCGGGGCGAACGGTGCCTCGAGCTGGAACGGCCCCATCCGTGCCGCCCTGAGCGCTGCCGGGGTTACATCGTCCCATTGACGGCCCCCGTCGTCGCTCCGGAGGAGGAAGCCTGCGCCGCTGTCCTCGGCCACGGCCAAGGCCCAGCCGGTGGTCCGAGACGTGAAGTCGACCTGAAGGGCCGCCAGCGAGCCTCGGTGGCTGTCGACCGTCAGCGCGTTCGGGAGCGTCGACGCCACCAAGACCACCGCGGCCGCCAGAGCGCGCTTCACGCCAGTACAACCCCACGGCTCACGCCACGGTTGCGCATTTGTGCCGGCGACGTAGGCAACCGAGACGGCCCCGGTCTGCAGCGAGATCTTCGGTCCCTGGACCGGCCACGTTCAGCTCCGCTTGGCCGAAAGACTGGTGCCCTACCGGCCCGGCAAACGCAGGAGGGAGGAACCACATTGAACGCCTCACCCCGCCCGCGCGTGCGATGAGCTGAGCGCATGCCTCGGCAACCTGGAACGCACCCCGCGGGCGCTTAGGCACTCTGGTAACCGATGGCCCTGGGCTTACCAGGAGCCCACATGCCGAGCTCCGGCAACGGCTGCGTCGCTCAGGCCCGGGCGATGGAGTGGACGACCCGGGCGGCCGTCGTCGGGTCACCAAGGCCGATGAGGACCTCGACGGGCATATGGCTCCCGGGGACCTCGACCTCGACCTCGAGCATGAAGAACGGGTTGGCCTGGTCCACAAAAGCCCGGAGGCCGCAGCTCGGGTGCGCCCCGTGGTAGAGCGTTGGGCGCTCGTCGGCTGCCGGCCTGGATCATCAGGCCGTCCGCCGGGAGACTCGGGGAGACCCCAGCGCAGAGCGGGACGATAGGGCCCGCATCGGTGTCCAGGCGGCGGAGCCAGGGCGACGACACCGCCCGTTGCGCCGGGCTCTCGGCAAGGACTGGCATGGCTCACCCTTGGGCAGGGGGCCGAAACGGACGACGTTTGCCACTTCCGCCAATGACTGGCCTGCTGCGCGGGCGCCGTCGCTGCACCAGTGTGAGGTCCCAAAAAGTACCAAGGAGGACGACCACGTCTGGGGGAGGCAGCCCGCTCTCGCACTCGCTGGTCCCCTGGTTACGACCGGCCAGCCGGATGGGACGTCCAGTTACCGTTGCCGTAGACGACCGGCTGTAGCGTTCGCTTGGTCCCTGCCTGGAGGGCCGCCTGCTCACCGGGCGGGTGCTGTGGCGGAAGAGAAGCTCCTGAAGCCCGGGGTGGTGCTGGTCACG
>JAJZYO010000420.1 GCA_021798075.1 Actinomycetes bacterium | reverse complement strand
CCGAGGAGCGCCAGAAGGGACAGAGCGCTACCTGGAGGGCAAAGCCTTCGGCGGCCACGTGGTGGTGGAGACCGAAGGCGCCGGCGTAATCGAGGACGAGGTCGAAGTGGCCGATGCCCACCCTCTCGGGGCGAGGCCCTTCGGACGGCCCGAGTACGTGGCCAAGTTCCGCCGCCTGGCCCGGGCCACGGTGGTAGAAGAGCAACAGGAGCGCTTCTTGTCCCTGGCCGCGCGCCTGGCCGAACTGTCGCCCGGCGAAGTCCGCCAGCTCTCCTTCGCCTCGGACGCAGCTGGCGACGCCAGCACGGCCAACGGCGAGCGACGAGGCGAGGGGATTTTCTGATGCTCCACTCGCGGGCGACGGCTCCGGGCCGGCGCCAAGCCTTCCGCGCCGGGCTGGCCTCGGGGAAGCTGTTGCGCTTCCCGGGAGCGTTCAACCCGCTCACGGCCATGCTCGCCGAGCGTCTCGGCTTCGAAGGGATCTACCTGTCGGGGGCGGTGGTGTCCGCTTCCCTCGGCCTGCCCGACGTGGGCCTGACCACGCAGAGCGAGGTCGCGCGCGCCAGCCACGAGGTCGCCCGCGTCACTTCGCTACCAACGCTGGTGGACGCCGACACGGGCTTCGGCGAGGCTATGAACGCCGCTCGTACGGTGCAGGTCCTGGAGGAGCTCGGTGCGTCGGGCTGCCACATCGAGGACCAGGTGAACCCCAAGCGCTGTGGCCACTTGGACGGCAAAGAGGTGGTACCTGCCGGCGTTATGTGCCGGCGCATAGCCGCCGCCGTACGGGCGCGCCGAGACCCGGGCTTCGTGATCTGTGCCCGCACGGACGCCCGCGCGAGCGAGGGCGTGGCCGGCGTTATCTCTCGCGCCAAGGCCTACCTGGACGCCGGCGCCGACATGGTATTCCCCGAGGCGGTCGCCGGGGCGGGAGAGCTCGAGCAGATCCGCAGGGCGCTTGACGCGCCGCTCCTCGCGAACATGACCGAGTTCGGCAAGACGGAGCTGCTCGACACCGAAACGCTCGCCTCGCTCGGGGTAAACGTCGTCATATACCCGGTAACCTTGCTGCGCCTGGCTATGGGCGCGGCCGAGAGGGGCTTGCGCGAGATAACCGAGGTTGGCACCCAAAAAAGACTGCTGGACCAGATGCAATCCCGAGCTCAACTGTACGACCTCTTGGGCTACGACGAGTACACGCGCTTCGACGCGGAACTCGCCGAGCAGGGCCCTCCGAGCTATGAGCACGACCCTTCGCGGCCGACAACGGGTAGGCGAGAGAAGTGACGTCCGAGACCTCGACCTCTCCTACCGAAGCGACGCGCGCCATGCACCTGCGGCCGCCGGCGCCGCTCGACCCACCGCCATCACACGCCCCTGCTCCCAGCAATGTGCTCAGAGGCAAGTGCGCCCCATGGGAGCGGGCGGCCTCCTTCATCGTGTTCCTCGGCCTTGCCCTGGCCCTCTTCCACGCCGCTTGGCAGCACCCCTTGTCGACCCAGATCGGGGGGGCCGGGGACGCCAACGAGTACGACTGGTTCCTCTCGTGGATGCCCTTCGCCATCGGCCACGCGCATGACCCGCTCATAAGCCACTACGTCAACTTCCCCGGCGGCATCAACCTCATGTGGAACACGTCGGTCGTCTTGCCGAGCATCCTCGTGTCGCCGCTCACTGTCATATTCGGTGCCACCTTTTCCTACAACGTTCTCGCCACGTTGGCGCCGGCTCTTTCGGCAACGTTCGCGTACTGGGCGTTCCGCCGCTGGACAGGGATCGCGCCGGCCTTCGCAGGGGCGCTCGTTTTCGGCTACTCGCCCTACATGGTCTCTCAGTCGGCCGGTCACCTGGCCCAGACACTCATCATGAGCGCCCCGCTCTTCCTCATCATCTTGGACCGGCTCCTCGCCGTACAGCAGGGCAAGCCCTGGCTCGAAGGAGCCGCCCTCGGGTTGCTGGCGTGGGCGCAGCTCTTGACCGGGGAAGAGGTCTTCGCCATGGAGGTCGTGGTGGCGCTCATCACAGTGATCGTGCTGTGCGCCATATCGGCAAACGAAGTACGGGACCGTTTACCCTACGCCCTCCGGGGAGGGGCGGTGGCGGCGGGAGTTTTCGCCGTGCTGTCGGCACCGTTCCTCGCTGTCCAGTACCTCGGGCCTTACCGCGTCCAAAGCCCGCACCCACCCGACGTTTACTTGAGCGACCTGCTCAATTTCGTCGTCCCCACCAACATCACCAAGCTCGCGCCCAAAGCCGCCCTCAACATAAGCATGCACTTCAGCGGCAACGGCTCGGAGGAGGGTGCCTACCTCGGCATCCCGTTGTTGGTGCTCATCTTGGTCACGCTCGTTGTCGCCCGGCGCCGGCGTGTGACGTGGGTGGCTTTCGTAGCCGGGGCTTCCGCCGCCATCCTCTCGCTCGGCCCGACCCTGCACATACACGGCCACGACACCGGTATCCCCATGCCCATGGACGCCCTGGCCAAGATAGGGCCGTTCAAAAACCTCCTCCCCGACCGCTTCGCTTCGGTCATGACCCTCTTCGCAGGGATGCTCGTGGCGCTCGGCCTCGAGGAGCTGCACCGCTTAGGCCGTTTCCGCCTCCCGGCGCTGGCCGGCGGGTGGGCGGTGACAGCCCTAGGGCTGGCGTTCCTCTTCCCGATCACGAACTTCCCCGCTTCGCTCGACCCTCTCTTCAGCGCCTATGCAGGGGGCCTCGCCTGCCCCGGCGCCTCCAACAACCGGTCGCACCCGCCCGTCGCGCTCGTCATGCCGGCCGCGAACGAGCTGGACCTGCGCTGGATCGCCGAAGCGAACTTCTGCTTCGTCATGCCGAGCGACACCGGCATGACCGGGACCAACTCTGGCGACCTGGGGCAACAAAACGTGATGCTGACAGTGGGCAATTCCTTGACGCCGGGCTTCCCGTTGCCTCCCCTGACGCCGGAGGTGCGCGAAGAAGCGGCCCTTTTCATCCAGGACCTTCAGGTCCAAGAGATAGTGGTCGGCCCCGAGACGCCGGCTTCGCCCCCCTGGTCCCCGACAGAACAGGCCCAGCTCGTCAACTGGGTCGTCGGGTTGACCGGGCAACAGCCCGTGCAGAGCTGTGACCCCTTCCGGAGCTACATCTGGAAGCACCTGCCGCCGGCC
>JAJZYO010000419.1 GCA_021798075.1 Actinomycetes bacterium | reverse complement strand
GGCCCTCATCGAACGCACCCAGTCGTACTACGCCATGCGCCGAGCAGTCCGGGACGAGTACCTGATCGTGATGGACCTGGTGGGAGGCCACAGGGATGGCGACCCCCGAGGGCTCGGCTGGGTCCGCCGGACCGAGGCGCACGCGGCGGTGCTCGGCCTTTGGGAGGGAGGTCTGGGTGCGAGTTATGACCTCTTGCCCGGGGGAGGCAAGGCCAGGGGCGGCAACGCAACCACGCCCCTCCCGTGTGGCCGGCCGGCTCGCTGGCTTGAGATGGCGAGCACGTTCAGGGCGGATGGCGGGCGCCTAGAGGTGGAAGGGACCCGTTGCGACGAGGAGTCGTTCCCTCCGGAGGAACTGCTCGAGGCGATGGAAGAGGGTTGTGTGGCAGCGGTTATCCCGATCTCGAGCGACCACGTCGACTGGGGCCTGCTGGCCATTGTCACGCCGGCCGAGCCCGCCTATATCGGCCAGGACATGTACTTCACCTGGGCGGCCCTCTTTGCCGAGGTCCTCGACCGCCAGGCACTGACTTCCTCGCTGCTCTTGAGCGAGGAGCGCTACGCCCTTGCAGCGCGCGCGGCGAACGACGGCCTCTGGGACTGGGACCTCGCGCGTGGCTCGGTCTATTACTCGGACCGCTGGAAAGAGATGCTCGGCTTCGCCGACGGCGCGATCGGCGACGGCCCCGAGGAGTGGCTGGGCCGCGTCCACCACGAGGACCGCCAACGGCTCTTGGACGAACTTTCGAGCTTGCGGGTTGGCCGTTTCGAGAAGGTTGCGCTGGAGCACCGCGTCCGGGTAGCGGGGGGGAGCTACATCTGGGCACTTTGCCGTGCGCTCGCCGTGCCCGGCGGCGGCTCGCCGGCGGTGCGCCTGGTGGGTTCGCTCACCGACGTTACCGAACGCCACGTCCTGGAAGAACAGCTGCGGCGCCAAGCGCTATATGACGATTTGACGGAACTGCCAAACCGTGTGCTCTTTATGGACCGGCTCTCTCAGGCGCTTGCCAATGCCAAGCGCCACTCGAGCGCCAGTTTTGCCGTGCTCTGGCTCGATCTCGACAATTTCAAGGACTTGAACGACAAAAAGGGCCACCTTGCCGGCGACGAACTACTTGTCCAGGTCGCCCAGCGGGTGAGGGCGGGGTTGCGCAGCGCCGATACCGCGGCGCGCTTTGGTGGGGACGAGTTCGCGGTCCTCCTCGGCGACGTGTCCGAAAGCGTCCTCGGCGACGTAAGCCGGCGGCTCCTAGACGAACTGAAGGCGCCCTACCTGGTCGAGGGTGAGGAGTTCTCCGTGTCGGCGAGCGTGGGTGTCGTCATGTGCGCGGGGGGCTACGACCGCCCTGAGGACATCATCCGGGACGCCGACGCTGCGATGTACCGAGCGAAGTCCGCCGGCGGCGGCGCCATCGTGACGTGCGCACCACAAATGGCCGCGCAGGTGTCCTGAGGCTGCTCCGCCCCTGTAGCCGCGGTCGGAGGGGTTGTCCCCTGGGCCCGTCTTGTTTCCCGTGAAGTCGCTGGTAGGGACCGGTCACGTGCCGTCGGGGCGAGCTCTGCGAGGTCGTTGCCGGACGGGTGGCGAGGGCGAGGCAGCTACGATGGCAGCCGTGTTGAGGTTCCTGACCGCCGGTGAGTCACACGGCAAAGGGCTAGTGGTGATCGTCGAAGGGTTGCCCGCCGGCCTCGAGGTGACGGCGGAGGACATCTCTTCGGAGCTCGCGCGCCGGCGCCTCGGTTACGGCAGGGGCCCGCGGATGCGCTTTGAAGCTGACGAGCTGACGCTCTTGGGGGGCATAAGGCACGGCCGGACCCTCGGGTCGCCAGTCGCCATCGAGGTGGGCAACTCCGAATGGCCCAAGTGGACCGAGGAGATGTCGCCCGCTCCGGGCCAGACGGCCAAGCCGCTGACACAACCGAGGCCTGGGCATGCGGACCTCGCCGGCATGCAGAAGTACGGCCTCGTCGAGGCGCGTGACGTCTTGGAGCGCGCGAGCGCGAGGGAGACGGCCGCACGCGTTGGGGCGGGCGCGCTCTGCAAGGTGTTCCTGAGGCGGCTCGGCATCGAGATCGTGAGCCACGTGGTCCAGCTCGGGCCGGTAGTGGCCAAAGCGGGGCACCGGCCGGGCCCTGGTGACCTGGAGGCGGTAGACCTTTCTCCCGTTCGGTGCTTTGACCCCGACACGGAAGCGGAAATGGTAGAGGCGATCAAGGCGGCGGCCAAGGACGGCGATTCGCTCGGCGGGGCGGCCGAGGTGATCGCCTACGGGGTCCCGGTGGGCCTCGGCAGCCACGTCCACTGGGACCGCAAGATCGACGGCCTGCTGGCCCAGGCGCTCATGAGCATCCACGCGGTGAAGGCAGTCGAGATCGGCGATGGCGTCGAGGTCGCGGGCCTACGTGGTTCGGTGGCGCACGACCCGATCGTCTGGGACGCCGGCGCCGGCACTTACCGGCGGGAGTCAAACCACGCCGGCGGGTCGGAGGGTGGGATCACCAACGGCGAGCCTGTCGTGGCGCGCTGCTACATGAAGCCCCTCTCGACGCTCAACCGGCCTGTGCTCAAAACGGTGGATGTGGTGACTAAGGAGGAGTCGGTGTCGTTCAAGGAGCGCACCGACCATACCGCCGTGCCGGCGATGGGCGTCGTGGCCGAAACGATGATGGCGTGGGTACTGGCCTCCGAGGCGCTCCGGAAGTTCGGTGGGGACTCGATGGCCGAAGTTGTCCGCAACAAGGATGCCTACCTGACAGCGGTAACGGGATAGTGGTCCGGCGCCGGCGATCGTAGGCCGGCGCTGCGTGCCGGCCGGCCCGCTGGGTGCCGGCCCCTCCACTGCGTGCGCCGGCGCCGGCGATCGCAGGCCGGCCCGCTGGGTGCCGGCCCCTCCACTGCGTGCGCCGGCGCTGGCGATCGCAGGCCGGCCCGCTGGGTGCGCCGGCGGCGTTGGGCACGGATTGCTTACGCTATCGGTAATCAATCAGGGCCCAACGGTCGGCTGGTGTAAGCAATCCGTCGCGACGGGCCGTCCTGAGGCGGCGCTGGGCCCGGATTTGTTACACGTCGTGAGGGACCGGTGCCGTACGCCCGGCGCGGGCATCGCCGGCCATGCGCCCGCCGTCACACGTCGCAAGTAGAGTCGCCATCTCGGA
>JAJZYO010000418.1 GCA_021798075.1 Actinomycetes bacterium | reverse complement strand
AGCAGTGAGCCAGCGTTGTTGGACGGCGGGCCACTCGAGTGGCAGGGGCCGATCGCGAGGCGCGAGGGGGCCGGGCTCGGGGCGAGCGGGCGAGGTGCTGGGGTTGTGGTGCACCGAATGGCACTGTTGGCGGGTTCGCTCCTGCCGTTCGGGCCCAACCAGACGGCGGCGGAACTGGCCCCCGACCAGCTTGCCGCGGTCACTCACACCGGGGGAGCGGCTCGCGTGATCGCGCCAGCGGGTTCTGGCAAGACGAGGGTCCTTACCGAGCGCGCGCGCCACTTGCTCCGCCACTGGCGCCTTCCGGGCCGGGCGGTGACGTTGGTCGCGTTCAACAAGAAGGCCGCCGACGAGATGAAGGAGCGCACCCCCGACCTACCGGAGCTGCAGGTTCGTACCCTCAACGCGCTCGGCCTCTCGCTCCTCGGCCGGAGCACGAACGTGACCACGATCGAGGAGCGCGAGGTCCGTTCCATGCTGGACGGCCTCGTCGACCTGCCAAGGCGCGCCAACACCGATCCGGCGGCCGCATGGCTGGACGCTCTTTCCGCGGTCCGGCTCGGTCTGCGGAACCCGAAGGAAGTGGAGGCCGACTTTGGGGGCGACGTGGATGGCCTCCCCGAGGTATTCGAACGCTACCGCCGCCTCCTTTCCGACCGCGGCCAGGTTGACTTCGACGAGCAGGTATATCGCGCGATCGAGGTCCTCTTGACGGATCCTCTCGCACGCCGCCAGGCCAGGGCTGGGTGCCGGGTGCTCCTCGTCGACGAGTTCCAGGACCTGACGCCGGCCCACCTTCTCTTTGTCCGCCTGCTTGCTGGCCCTGACGGCGCAGTCTTCGGAGTCGGCGACGACGACCAGACGATCTACGGTTACTCGGGAGCGTCACCCGAGTGGCTTATCGGTTTCCGGCGTTTTTTCCCCTCAGCGGGCGAGCACGCGCTCGAGATCAACTACCGCTGCCCCCCGAAGGTCGTGGAGTCGGCCTGCAACCTGCTCAGGTACAACCGCCACAGGGTAGAAAAGACGATTTTGCCTGCCCCCGCCAGGCGGGGAGTCGCGGCGGAGGCCGACTTGGGCGGCGGGCCGCGGGGCGGTGCGGGGAGGGCCGGCTTGGGCGAAGCGCAAAGTCTCTCGGCAGGGAGCCCCGGCGGAGGGCCGGAGGCTCAGCTGGAGGTCGTGCTAGCCGGTGAGGACGCCCTCTCGGTCACCGTGGCGACGGTGGAGCGGCTACTCAGCGGCGGTGCCGCGCCGAGCGATGTCGCGGTGCTCACGCGTGTCAATTCCTCGCTGGCTGGCGTCCAGGTGGCGCTCGTGCACAAGGGCGTGCCGGTCCAGCCGGCCGTCGACGCCACCTACCTCTCCCGGAGCGGTGTCCAAGCCGCGCTCGGTTGGTTGCGCTTGGCCAGTTCTCGGCCAGACCGAATGTCGGCACGCGACTTGGCGGTCGCTGCCAAGAGGCCATCGCGAGGGCTCTCTGCGAGGGTGATCGAGTGGATGGCGGAACAGCCGAGTACGGCCAAACTGGAAGCGCTAGCAGGCCGCCTGGCGCCCCGTGATGGCGAGAAGGTCATGGCTTTCCTCACGGATCTCGAGCTGGTTAGGCGCTCCGCTGGGGCCGGGGACACGGCCAGCACCCTGCGCACGGTGCGCGATGAGGTAGGGCTCGATCGGGCCATGGAACTGCTCGACGGTTCTCGCCGGCGCCTCGACCGCTCGGCGCAGACCGATGACCTGGACGCCCTCGTCGCTCTCGCGGCATTACATCCAGAAGCCGAGGGGTTCGAGGACTGGCTGCGCGTGTCGCTGCGCCGCCCCGGTTCTGGTGGCGGCGTCGTGCTTTCGACCATCCACAGGGTGAAAGGCCGGGAGTGGCCGCACGTGGTGCTTCATGAGGTTACCGATGGGCTGTTCCCGCACCGGCTGGCTGGCGACGTGGAGGAGGAGCGGCGGGTCTTCCACGTGGGGCTTACCCGGTGCTCGGTATCGGTGCACATCGTCGCCGGCGGCCCGCCTTCGGTGTTTATAGAAGAGCTCACGGGCGAAGCGTCTCGTGACCCGCGCCGCTCGGGGGGGCGACGAGAGCAAGGTTGGGCCCCCGGTCGACCTGGGGCTCGACAGCCGGACGGCGAGCGGGGACGAGGCCTGGAGGGCTATGGCAAGGAGCGCCAGGGCAACGACGGTCGTCGGGGCGTCGAGCGCCTAGGCAACGACGGTCGTCGGGGCGGCGAGCGCCCAGGCAACGACGGTCGTCGGAGCGGCGAGCCTCGCCGAACGGCAGCACGACAGCTCGACGGCGCGCCTGGGCCGCACGGGCGAGGGCGCGACTGGGAGGCGGAGCGGATCGAGAAGATCCCCCCAGAGGTGGTCGAAAAGGTGCGGCGAGCGCTGCGCAGCTGGAGATCCGCCCAGGCTGCCAGGGAGCGTAAGCCGGCATTCGTGTTCCTTCATGACCGCACGGTCGAGGCGCTGGCGGAACGCGCACCCGCGACGATGGTCGCCCTGTCAAGGATCCCCGGGATCGGGCCCGCAAAGCTCGATGCGTACGGCGACGAACTTCTCGCACTGATAGCCGAGGCCGTGGCTGGGGCCGAGGGGAATGGGAGTGGCGGAGCGGGGTAGACCTCGCCCGGCAGGGGAGCTCAGGCGAGGCCTGGCCCTTCAGTGTCGCATTGCCCTTCGAAGCCGTCCATCTTCGCCGGCGCCGGCCCACCGGTACCCCGTCGTTCGGCGTCGGGTCCGGATTGATTGCTCCCACGGTAACGAATCCACGCCCAGCGCCTCGCAAATGTGAGGAATCTGGCCCGACCGGCCTTCGGGGAGGCGCGTTGGGCAAGATTGATATCCAGCCAATCCAGAGCGTCCTCCGTCTTGGCAAGTTGATAGGAGTCGCGGCGGGGCTTCAGGCGCGGGTGCGACCGCGGACCCCGAGCCCTGCGGGCACCTCCCCCAGTTGCGCTCACCCCCCAGGGGGTGAGCGCGTCGATGCTGAGAGGGCAGGCGTTGCTCGCCGGCAGTCGCTTCGACGCCGCGGCGCTGCCCTTGGGAGCCTTCGGGCCACCTCAAGGTGAGGAGCGACTCCTCGTCGGTGACGGTGCAACACGCACCGTCGAGGACGGCGGTGGCGGCGACACGTTGGTCCAGCCAAGACGACGGCACCGTCG
>JAJZYO010000417.1 GCA_021798075.1 Actinomycetes bacterium | reverse complement strand
GGCTGCCGAGAGGCCGAGGCGGTTGTAGACCTTGGCCAGGATGAGGTTTTTCTCCTTGAGCACGACGTCTAGCTTTTGTCGGAATATTTTCGGGTCGAGCAGGTCCTGCACCCGCAGGCCGACCCGCGCCGCCTTGTCGGCGTACGCGGGGCCGATGCCGCGCTTGGTCGTGCCCAGGCGGTTCTTGCCGAGGTAGCGCTCGGTCAAAGCGTCGAGCTCCTGGTGGTAGGGCATGATCAGGTGAGCACTACCGGAGATCACAAGGCGCGAGCAGTCCACGCCGCGCGCTTCGAGGGCGTCCATCTCCTCGATCAGGACCTTGGGGTCCACCACGACACCGTTGCCGATGACGGGCGTGATGTGGGGGTAGAGGACGCCGCTCGGCAGGAGTTGGAGGGCGAAGCGCTCACTGTCTACGACCACGGTGTGGCCCGCGTTGTGGCCGCCCTGGTAGCGGACCACGACCTCCATCTCCTTGGCCAGCAGGTCGGTCAGCTTCCCCTTGCCCTCGTCGCCCCACTGGGCTCCGATCAGGATCGTCGCGGGCACGCGCAAGCTCCTTCGCTTTAGTTGCGGTACGACAAATGATAGCCGAGCGCTTTGCTACCTCGTCGAGCGCCGGGGACCGGCCGGTAGCTGGCGGCCGCCCCCGGTCAGGGCTCGGTCTCGGCCGCCTTCAGCCTGGCGCCCCAGCGCTCCTCGACTCTGGCGTAGCGCCAGAAAAGCGCGGCCGCCGCCCAGGTCCCCACGAACATGCCCACTATCACGAAGCCCGCCGTGTTGATGTTGAAGTTGTACATGAAACCCCAAAAGCCGCTGTGGTGGCTGAGGCCCGGGATCTCCGTCGCCAGCAGGCCGAGCGCTTCGACCCCACCGATGAAAAAGCAGATAGCCACGGAGAGCCCCGTTATGGCCAGGTTGTAGTACACCTTGCGCACGGGGTTGAAAAATGCCCACCCGTAGGCCACGTTCATGAAGATCCCATCGGTAGTGTCCATGAGCGCCATCCCGGCCGTGAACAATATGGGCAGGCAGAGGATGGCGTACCAGGGGACGTGCTGCGAGGCGTAGAAGGCGGTCGTGGCGAGGAGGGCGACCTCGGTGGCGGTGTCGAAACCGAGGCCGAAGAGGACCCCGACGGGGTACATCTGCCATTCCTTGCTGATCGCCTTCATCCAGCGCCCGAAGAACCGGTAGAAAAAGCCCCGGTTGTCGAGCTGGCGCTCGAGCTCGGCCTCGTCGTAGAGGCCGCGCCGCATGGACCGGAACACCCGGACGATCCCCGCCAGCACCACCAGGTTGAGCAGGCCGATCAGGAACAAGAAGCTCGCCGACACCATGGTCCCGAACACGCCACCGAAGGACTCGAGACCTGACCTGCCGTTGGAGACGGCGTTGAAGACCGTCCTTTCTGCGATTATCAGCCCGACCCCGAGGGCGACGACGACGCTCGAGTGGCCGAAGGAGAAGAAGTACCCGTAGGCCAGGGGCCGAGGCTGGCCCGAGCCCCGGCGCTCGCCTATGGACTTGCGCGTCGTGTTGTCGATCGCCGATATGTGGTCGGCGTCGAAGGCGTGGCGGAGCCCGAGGGTGTAGGCGAGCACGCTCACGCTGATGCCGAGCCCGCGGTAGTGGGCCGGGACGACGAACGCGGCAAAGACGAAGAAGCCAGCGGCGTGGAGGAACACGATCGAGCCGTACATGGCCACGACCCGCCGGCGCTCCACCGGAGAGAAGGCCGCGAACGACTCCCTCAGCATCTGCTTGGCGCCCATTGCGGGCACCTGCGCGGTACCTACCGCCTCCCGGCCCTGTCCTTCACGCACGTCCATCTCCGCTCCTGCCGCCGCCCCGGCGGCGGCGTTCGTGGCGACTGCTAGCAGCCACCCTAGCGCAGTTGCGACCGGATCGCAATAAGATCCCGAGGGGTGTTCGGGACGGATGGCCCGGTCCCAACGTGGGCAGATGGGCTGGTCCTAACGTGGGTAGAGATGAGCAAGCCGCTCAGCCCGGCCGCCGGCGCCGGCCGGGGCGCGTCCTCGGTGGACGAGGTGCTCCGGCTCGTGCGGGCCCGGGGAGGGCGGGCTACGCCATCGCGGCGGGTCCTCTTGGAGGTCCTCTTCGAGGCGGACGGCCACATGACGGCAGAGGAGCTGGCGGAGGCGGTCCAGGCTCGCGCGCCCGATGTCCACATCTCGACCATCTACCGCAACGTCGAGGACTTGGAGCGCCTCGGCGTGGTGGTCCACGCCCACATGGGCCACGGCCCTGCCGCCTACCAGCTCGCCACACTGGCGCACGGGCACTTCATCTGCGAGGTCTGCGGTGCGACCCTGGAGGCTCCCGACGAGTTGTTCGCCGACCTGGCCGGCACGGTCAAAGCCGAGATGGGCTTCACGATCGACCCTCACCACTTCGCCATGCTCGGCCGTTGCCAAGCCTGCGAGGAGGGGGGCTAGGGCCGCCCGCCGGCGCAGATGTTGCGCCGGCGTACTCTGCGCCGGCAACATTCTTGCAGACGAAAACGGCTTATTTGGCCACTTACGTCTACAAGATCGCACTCGGGCGTGATGACTCGAGCGCCTGGCGCCGGCCCGGCCCCGCCGGGGCCGCCGGCTGGCCCCGGGCCGGCAGCCTCAGCGGAGCAGGAGACCGCCCTCGCTCTCGCCGGCCGCCGGCTCGTCCACGGTGACCGTGTCCCCGTCGGAGTACTTGCCCTCCAAGAGGGCGAGGGCCAACGGGTCCGAGATCGCCCGCTGGACGAGGCGCTTCAGCGGTCTCGCCCCGTAGGCAGGGTCGTAGCCGTGCTCGGCGAGCCAGGTCTTGGCGGCCGGGGTGACCGTGAGCTCGAGGCGTCGGTCCGTGAGCCGTTTGGCGAGGCCGCGCAACTGGATGTCGACGATCTCGGTCAGGTCCTCTTTGGTCAAGGCCCTGAAGCGCACGATCTCGTCGATGCGGTTCAAGAACTCCGGCTTGAACACCTCCCGCAGGTCCCCCTGGTAGTTGGAGGTCATTATGAGCACGGTGTTGGTGAAGTTGACCGTGCGGCCCTGGCCGTCGGTGAGCCGGCCGTCGTCGAGCACCTGGAGCAAGATGTTGAACACGTCCTGGTGCGCCTTTTCGACCTCGTCCAGGAGCACGACCGAGTACGGCCGCCGGCGCAC
>JAJZYO010000416.1 GCA_021798075.1 Actinomycetes bacterium | reverse complement strand
GCCATTGTGCCTCCTTGAGGTCCGGACCGCGACCCGGGTTGTGGTCGGTTTGCCGAGCTGGTCTCATGTTCGTGATCTCATAGTAGGGGAAGTTGAGTGTCATTGTGTCAAGAAAGTTGCTGGTGTAGCCGAGGTCCTGGTCGCAGGGGTTGTGACCTTGGGCCCGGGCAGGCCGCAGGGCTTAGCAAGGTAGCTTGAGCACATGGCAACCCTTGTCCTCGTACGTCACGGTCAAAGCGCATGGAACCTCGAGAACCGCTTCACAGGGTGGTGGGACGTCGACCTCTCCGAGCAAGGAGAGGACGAGGCCCACCAGGCCGGCCGCCTCCTGGCGGAGGAAGGCCTCATGCCCGATGTCGCTTACACGTCCCTGCTCACGAGGGCTATCAGGACCCTCAACATCCTCCAAGAGGAGATGGGCCGCCTCTGGATCCCCGTCCAACGCCATTGGAGGCTGAACGAGCGCCACTACGGGGGCCTAACCGGCCTCGACAAGGCCGAGACGCGGGAGCGCTACGGCGACGAGCAGTTCATGTTGTGGAGGCGCAGCTACGACGTCCCGCCTCCGGCGCTCGAGGACGGTAGCGCGTACGACGTGTCCGCTGACCCGCGCTACGTGCCAGGTGTCGTGCCGAAGACGGAGTGCCTTGCCGACGTGGTCGTACGTATGGTGCCGTACTGGTACGACGCGATCGCCCCCGACCTCCTTGCCGGCAAGGTCGTGCTCATTGCCGCGCACGGCAACAGCCTCCGGGCGCTCATCAAGCACCTCGACCAGCTGGACGGCGAGACGATCTCCAAGCTCGAGATCCCGACCGGGGTCCCGATCGTCTACGAGCTCGACAAAGGCCTCCGGCCGATCCAGGCCGGCGGGCGGTGGCTCGGCGACCCCGAGGCAATCGCGGCGGCCGCCGAGGCAGTGCGCAAGCAAGGCCAGCGCGCGTAGGCAGGGTGGAGCGGGCATCCGGGCCATCCAAGCATCCGGGCCACCTGTGCCGACCACGCGATGGCGTGACCACTCGGGGTCGACCCGGTAGGGTTGGCGCCCGATGAAGCGACCCGGCGGCCGCCGACGGGGTATGGCTCCCTTGAGCACCGTCGCCGCGGTGGCGGGCGCCGCGGCCTTGCTGGCCGGGTGCGGTGGCGGTGCCAAGAAGGCGGTCAAGTCCGCCCTCCAGGTGACGACGACGACGACGGTTGCCCGCACGACCACGACCAGGCCAAAACACGTCTCGGTGTGCCCGCTCACGGGGGCCCCGAGCCCGTCTGGGAAGCTGCCCCAGCGAGCCGCCGTCGCCGTCAAGGTCGAAAACCTGCCCGCCGCTCGCCCTCAGTGGGGGCTCGACCAGGCTGACATCGTCTTCGAGGAGCCAGTCGAGGGCGGCATCACGCGTTTCATAGCCGTTTACCAGTGCGAGGGCGCTTCGCGCATCGAGCCGGTCCGTTCTGCCCGCTTGGTAGACGCCCAGATCCTGGAGCCACTTGGGAAGATCCTCTTCGCCTATTCGGGGGCGATCCAGCCGGTCATCCAAGAGGTCGACTCGCCCTCCTCGCTCCTAGAGGACGTTGGCGCCGACACGTCGGGGAATGCCTACTGGCGTGACCCGACTCGCGTCGAACCCCACAACCTCGCGACCTCGACCAAGCTCCTCTACCAGGCTGCGGCGGCGAAGGGCTACCCCGAGCCACCTCCCAAAGCGATCTTCACCTATGGCGCGTTGCCCGCCGGCGGCAAGCCTGTCATCGCGGCTCACATCGACTACCCGCTCGACATCACTAGCTGGACGTGGTCGTCTGAGAGCCATCGGTGGCTCCGTTCGTACGCATGCCCTCCAGGGGTCCAGCAGGTGTGCACGCCGGATGACAGCGGGCCAGCCATGCTCGGCGGCGGGGAGCAGATCTCAGCCGCCAACGTCGTCGTCATGCAGGTTGCCATGTACCCGACTCGGTATGTAGAAGACGCCACGGGTGCCCACGAGAACGAGCTGACCCTGACGGGCACCGGGCCGGCATGGGTCTTCCGTGACGGGGAAGAGTTCGTGGGCCGCTGGGTCAGGCCGGCGCTCACCGACCCAGCAACCTTCGAAGAAAAGGACGGGACCAAGCTCACCCTGGCCCCGGGCAACACCTGGGAGGAGCTCGTGCCCGATGGCCAAGGCGTGACGGTCACAGGCTGACCCCGGCCCTATTTGGCGGCCCTATTTGGCGGCCCTATTTGGCGCCGGCGGCCTTGTCCCAGGCGAGGTGCTGGCGCCAGAGCTTGAAGCTGAAGCCGCCCCAGGCGACGCTCACCACCACCCAGAGGGTGGCGAACATTGCCTTGCCATCTATGAAGAAGGTGAGGCAGAGGCCCGTGGCGACCATTGCGAAGACCGCCAGGATACGCCAACCCCAAGGGGACATCACGGCAATGCCGAGGGCCGGCAGCCCCGCCTGGCTGCCGGCCCCACCAGTGCTGCGTGTAGCGGCCCTGTTCGGGGTCGGAGCGCCCAGTGCAACACTGGCCGCTCCTGCGGGGGAACCCAGCCTCACCCTGTTAACTACCCCGGGAAGGTCCCCGGTTCCACATCTTTTGGCCTGGAACTTGCCTCGAGCCATTTTTTCTTTCCTCGCTGTCTACGGTCTTAGATGGCGTCTATGGTCTTAGATGGCCCCAGGGCCGGTCTCGCCGGTGCGGATCCGCGTCACGCTGTCTACCGCGGTGACCCAGATCTTGCCGTCCCCGATCTTGCCGGTCCTGGCAGCCTTGGTGACGACCTCCACGACCTCGTCTGCCATCTCGGCGCTAGAGAGGACCTCGACTTTTATCTTCGGTACGTACTCGACCCGGTACTCGGCGCCCCTGTAGATCTCGGTGTGGCCCCGCTGGCGTCCGAACCCCTTCACCTCCGAGATGGTCATGCCGGCAATGCCGAGGTAGGAGAGGGCCTCACGCACCGTGTCTAGGGCGTGTGGCTTGATGATCGCCGTTACAAGGACCATCAGGCGCCACCCCCCACGGTGATGCTCCCATCGGCTGGCGCCGCGGAGGGTACAGGAACCCCGATGGTTTCACCGTAGCCCGGTAAGATGCGCGACACGCCTTCGGTCTCTGGGTAACCCTCTTCGCCGTGGACGGCGAGGTCGCCGATCTCGCAGTCTTCGTCGGACATGCGCAGTGGTGT
>JAJZYO010000415.1:1476-3177 GCA_021798075.1 Actinomycetes bacterium | reverse complement strand
CCCGACCTCGTGGACCATTACACCTTCGTCATCTGCTCCGACGGGGACCTCATGGAGGGCGTCAGCCATGAAGCGGCCTCCCTGGCCGGTCACCTCGGGCTGGGCCGCCTGGTGTGCGTCTACGACGACAACCACATAACCATCGACGGGCCGACAGAGATCACCCTCGGCGACGACGCCCTCAAGCGCTTCGACGCCTACGGCTGGCACACCGAGGCCCTGGGTGAGGTGGCCAACGACATGGGCGCGCTCGAGGCTGCCCTGCGCCGTGCCATGGCCGTGGAGGACCGGCCCAGCTTCCTCCAGTTGCGCTCGCACATCGGCTGGCCCTCCCCGAAGCTGACCGACACCTCGGCTGCGCACGGCTCCCCCTTCGACCCCGACGAGATCCGCGCCACCAAGCAGCTGATGGGACTGCCGCCCGACGAGCAGTTCTGGGTCCCCGAAGAGGTCCTCTCGTTCTACCGTGAGGCCGGCAGGCGTGGACGTGCCAAGCGGGAGGCCTGGGCCGCCCGCCTGGACAGCAAGCTGCCCGTCGGGTCCCACGACCGCCACGTCTGGGGCGCGCAGTGGGCGGCGGGGGGCCTGCCCGGTTGGGAGAAGCGGCTCCCGGTCTGGAAGGCGGGCGACAAGGTCGCCACCCGCGAGGCCCTCAAGTCCTGCCTCAACGCCGTGGCTTCGGAGGTGCCGGCGCTGGTCTCGGGTGGAGCGGACCTCACGGGGAACACGGGCACCAAACTGGACGGCGAGCCCCTGCAGTCCGCTGAGCACCCCGAGGGCCGGGCGGTGGCCTACGGGGTACGCGAGCACGGCATGGGGGCAGCCATGGTCGGCATGGCCCGCCACGGTGGGGTGCTGCCCATAGGCGGGACCTTCTTCGTGTTCAGTGACTACATGCGCGGAGCGGTGCGCATCGCAGCGCTGTCGCGCAGCAAGGTCGTCTACTCCTGGACCCACGACTCGGTTGGCCTGGGCGAGGACGGCCCGACCCACCAGCCGGTGGAGCAGCTGGCCGCCATGAGGGCAATGCCCAACCTCTGGGTGGTGCGACCGGCGGACGCCAACGAGACGGCGCACGCTGTCCGGGTCGCCGTCGACCACGACGGTCCCACGGCGCTCATCCTGTCCCGCCAGGGCCTGCCCGTCCTGGACGGCACGGCAGAGAGCGCCGAGCTCTTCTCCCGCGGCGCCTACGTGCTCTCCGAGCCCGAAGGGCCCACCGACATCGTCCTGGTGGGTACCGGCTCGGAGGTCCAGCTCTGCGTCAAGGCCGCCGCCTCCCTCGCCGCCGAGGGCACCGGCGCCCGCGTGGTCTCCATGCCCTGCTGGGAACTGTTCGACCGCCAGGACGACAGCTACAAGCGGGAAGTGCTGGGAGAGGGCACCCCGGTCCTGGCCGTGGAGGCGGCCTCCAGTTTTGGTTGGGAGCGATGGGCCGACGCTTCGGTCTCCCTCGACCACTTCGGCGCCTCCGGGCCCGGCGCCGAGGTCCTGGCCCACTTCGGTTTCACGGCCGACAACGTGGCCGACCGCGCCCGCGCCCTGCTGCACGACAACGCCCCCAGGAGGTAACACCATGACCCTGCTCCACCAGCTCTTCAACGAGGGCGGCCAGAGCCCTTGGATCGACAATCTCTCGCGCGACGCGGTCCGCAGTGGCCGCTTGGCCAACATGGTGGACGAGGGCATCCGGGGGGTCAC
>JAJZYO010000415.1:0-1466 GCA_021798075.1 Actinomycetes bacterium | reverse complement strand
CACGTCCAACCCCACGATCTTCCAGAAGGCGATGACCGGCACCGATGTCTACACGGCCGACTTCGCGCGCCTCATCGAAGGCGGCTCGGTGGAGCAGGCGTTCTGGGAGATGGCCACAGCCGACGTCACGGCAGCGCTCGAGATCCTGCACCCCCTCTACGAGCAGAGCGGCACCGGTGACGGCTTCGTTTCCCTGGAGGTCTCGCCCCGTCTCGCCTATGACACCGACCGCACCGTGCGGGACGCGCGGCACTTCCACGAGACCATCGACATGCCCAACCTGATGGTGAAGATCCCGGCCACCGAGGCCGGGGTGCCGGCGGTACGGCAGATGATCTCCGAGGGCCGCAACATCAACGTCACGCTCATCTTCAGCCTCGAGAGGTATGAAGCTGTGATAGAGGCTTACATATCGGGCCTGGAGGCCCTGGCGGCCTCGGGTGGGGACCTGTCACGCACGCACAGTGTGGCTTCGTTCTTCGTGAGCAGAGTGGACACCGAGGTCGACCGCCGCCTCGACCGGTCGGGCCGGCCGGAGCTGGCGTCGCTGCGGGGCAAGGCGGCCGTCGCACAGGCCAAGCTGGCCTACCGGCTCTTCGAGAGCAGGTTCAGTGGCGAGCGCTGGCAGGCCCTGGCCGAGCGGGGGGCACACCCGCAGCGGCCGCTGTCGGGCCCGACGTCGACCAAGAACCCCGCGTACCCCGACCTGCTCTACGTGGGCACGCTCATCGGCCCCCACACGGTCAACACCATGCCCGACGCCACAGTCGACGCCTTCAAGGACCACGGTGTGGTGGCACGCTCGGTGGACCAGGACGTCGACCAGGCCCAGGCGCACCTGGACGACCTGGCCGAAGCAGGCATCGACATGGCCGACGTGGCCCGCCAGCTGGAAGAGGAAGGCGTCTCCTCGTTCTCCAAGAGCTTCGACGAGCTCCTGCAGGCGCTGGAGGACAAGGCGAACGACCTGCGCTCGCGCGAGCACCCGGCGAGCTAGGCGCATGGCCGCCCTGGAGCTGCCGCCCAACACCCTGGCCGAAGGCCTGGACACCGTCCGCCGGGCCCCTCCGGGGGTCCTGGTGGTCTTCGGTGCATCGGGCGACCTCACGCACCGCAAGCTCTTGCCCGCGCTGGAACGCCTGTCGCGACGGCGGTTGCTGCCCGCCGCCTTCGCCGTTGTGGGCGTGGCCCGCACCGAGATGACCGACGACGACTTCCGGGACCTCATGGCGGACGCCGTACCCAACGCCGGCCCCGGTTGGGGCGAGATCATCAAGAACAGCGCCTACGTGGCCGGCGAGTACTCCCACCCCGACACCTTCACCGCGCTGCGGGACAGGGTGCGCCAGACCGAGGAGGCACTGGGCACGGGGGCCAACCGTACCTACTACCTGGCCACCATCCCCGAGGTCTTCGGGGATGTGGCGAGGGCGCTCGGCAAGGTGGGGCTCAACCGCCCCGAACCC
>JAJZYO010000414.1 GCA_021798075.1 Actinomycetes bacterium | reverse complement strand
ATTACAACGCTACCGGCAAACCAGGCTGTCCCGTACACGCCCATGAAGAGCCCATAGGCCGACGAGCGCCGGTCCGACGACACCATCGGGGCCACCGCTGCCGACATCACAGACTCTTGGACGCCGCTCCCGAGGCCCCACACGACGACACCGGCAAAAGCGACCCAGAACCCACCGAAGAAAGCGAGGGGCGCGTAGACAGCACTGACAACGGCAAGGGGCACGAGCACGGCTATGCCGGAGCGGTCGAACATACGACCAAAGACGAGAGACCCCAGGCCGCTCACCGCCATGGCCACCGCGTAAAAAATGGGGATGACGCTGCTGCCAACGGTCGAAGACCGTTGCAGGTGGTAGGCGATCAGCGGGTAGTCGGCGAAGCCCGCCCCAGCGAGAGCAGCCCCGACAAGGTATATCCAGAAAACCCTGGGCAGCCCTGCTGTCCTCACCTCGACGCCGGAAGGTTCCAAGTCCTGTGGCCGCGGGTAGGTGATGCGAGCGACCGCCAGCAGGGCGAGCATGATCGCCGCCGGCACGGCGAGAGAGGCGAAGGCGAGCTTGTAGTCGGCGTGCTTCAAGGCCAACACGAGCGCCACGGCGAGCGGGCCGATCAGCGCGCCCACCTGGTCGAGGGCCTCGTGGACGGCGAACCCCCATCCATAACCCATTTGTTTGGCGGCGTGGGAGAGCATCGCGTCCCTCGGGGGGTTGCGCGTAGCCTTGCCGACCCTCTCCAGCACCACCAGCAGGGCGGCCACCTGCCAGCTACCTGCCAGTGCAAGGAGGGGCACCACCGTCATCTGGAGGATGTAGCCGCCGATGGCGATCGGCCAGTGGAGACGGGTGCGGTCGGCGCTCCGGCCCGACACCAGTCGCAGTCCGTAGCCGAGGAACTCACCGAGCCCGGTGATGACGGCGATGGCGAACGCCCCAGCCCCGAGGGCGCCCAGGTACGGGCCGACGATTGAGCGCGAGCCCTCGTAGGTGAAGTCCGCGAAGAGGCTCATCACGCCCACCGTCAGGACGAATTTGAGCGCCGCAGACACCGTTGCCGAACGGGCAGCCGGAGGTATTTCCTCCTGCCGAGGTGCCGGTCCGCCGCGGTTCACGGCAGCACCCTAGCGGGTATGTAGGACTCGTGCGCCGTACGAGCATTTCACGGTGCTTTCTCGCTCGCCGTGGGTGAGCGGGCCGGCTGCAAGAGCTGCTTCCAGCATGTTGGCGACCGGTGCCACGATCTCGGGCGTTGCGGCCGCCACGGCCATCAGTCGAGCTCCGGCCTCGCCGGAAGCTCGAGGTTGATGGCCGATATCTGGCCGAGGACCCGCTCGGCTGCGTCGGTCAGCGCGACGTGGCGGCGGACGGCGTCAGCCAGCTCGGAAGGGACGTAGACCAGCCGGGCCGTCGTCGACTACGAGGTCTTCCAGGGCAACCCGCCCGACGCAGCGCAGCTGCCCCGCTCGGTCGCCCGCATAAAGGAGCGCTTCGGCAAGGTGCCCCGGCGCGTCGCCGCCGACCACGGCTACGGCGAGGCCCCGGTCTACAAAGAGCTGGAGGACCTCGGTGTGAAGAAAGTAACCATGCCCAAAAAGGGCAAGCTCTCCCAGGCCAGGAAGAAGGCCGAGCCCGCCAGGGTTTCCGGGACCTGGTCAAGTGGCGGACCGGGTCGGAGGGAAGGATCGCCGTCCTGAAACACCGCTACGGGTGGGCACGTTCCCTGATGGACGGCACCCCCTGCGCAGCGACCTGGTGCGGCTGGGGGATATTCGCGCACAAACTCGGTCAAGCTCGCCCACTTGGCGGCCACGAAGGGCACCACAGCGCCAGCGTGGCGCCGACGGCAGGCACCACCCGGCAACGCACCGCCTCGTGCCGCTCCGCCGCCCACGCCACCGCTAGTTGCCCGACCACCCCCTCCCTGCCCACCCAGACGTGCCCCCGAAGGCCAGGAAATGGCCAGGGGAGAGCGAAAAGGGCGAGCAGGGACGGGGGGCACGGGAGAGGCTGGGCACCTCGGGGACGGGGCCAGCTCGGCGCCCTCGAAGTACAAACGTGGGTTTTTCGGGCGCAAGCGCCTACGCCGGCCCCGAGAAAAGCTCGGTCCTGGTGGCCCCTACGGGGCAACTGAACCGCGCGCCACTAAGCCTAGCCTCAAGCCCTCCCGGTACCGGACCTCTTCACCTTGCGGCAACCTACGCACCGGGACAGCAGCAGGCGATGGGCACCCTATGGCGAGGATCTGCGCCCACTCTCAGCGACGAGCCAGCCTAGACACCCTGGCCGCTACCCACAACTGTTTGTCGATGTGAGGTCTTTAAGCGCCTAGACTGGCGGCGCGGACAAGGGTGATGGGGCCCGCCCGGAATGCCAGCTTGGCTGACGGCTCCTACCAGACGTGACCGAGGAATGGAGCGCGGTAGGAGGTACGAACCTTGTCGACGGCCGAGGCCGAAGTGCAGTGGGCCGAGCTTTCCCGGCTCCTCGCCCTGCGGGTCGGGATAGCGGTACCGGACTGGGCCCGCCGGAGCGTCGAGCGGGGCGTGGCCAATGCGATAGAAGCATGTGCAGGCCGCTGGTCGCTACCCGATGACGCCAAGGCGGTCTTGGCGCGCCAAGCCGAGGCTGCTGGCTGGAGGGCGGCAGGAGCAGTCGGGCGCCAGCTGGGCGCTCAATTGGGAGCTGACCTGGAGTGCCAGCCGCCCGTCCCCACCAGCCTCTTGTACCTACTTCAGCGGGCGGTGCACTACCCAGCCGAAGTACTCCGCGCAGCCGGTGTGCCGCACGCGAGGCGAGACCGTGCTGCTATAAAGCTATTCCCTTTCGACGTCTATGGGCTCGCACCGAGGTCTCTGGCTGAGCTCCACCCGCTCCTGCCAGAACTCGCACAAGCCTGCGAGCAGGCCAGGCTTTTGGTCCTCGCCCAACGCTTTGCTGCCGCGGCGTTGTGCCGCCGTGAGGAAGTGCGAGCCCCGAGGGGTGCCGAAAGTGACGGACCCAGGGGCCGCTGTCACTTGCAACGAGCGGTTCAACTCGACGTTCTACCTTCCTCCGACGACTCGCCCTCCTGTCACTTGCCCACGATCCAACTCGGCGATGACCGACCCGGCGTCCAGAGAAACTGCACGTAGCCCGTCCGATGGGATCCTCATAGCTCTCAAGACGTCGCTAAGATGAACAGAGGATGA
>JAJZYO010000413.1 GCA_021798075.1 Actinomycetes bacterium | reverse complement strand
GTTCCTTGTTGGCGCTCACTACTGGCTTGCCTCGCCTCAGCGCCCTGAGCAGGAGATCCCGTGCCGGCGAGATCCCACCCATCACTTCGACGACCACATCGACGTCCGCGTCATCGACAACCTCACTGGCGTCCGTGGTGAGAAGCGGGCCCACGCCCGGCACGTCTCGTTCCTTGGCTACCGACCGAACGGCCACCTTGGTCAGCTTCAGCTCCAAACCGGTCCGCTCTGCGATGTGCTCGTCGTCGGAAAGCAACAAGCGGGCCAACGCCGCGCCCACGTTCCCGCACCCGAGCATGCCGACACGGACCGTCGGCCGAGGGCGCGCCGCGCCACGGCTTGCCTCGTGTTCACCCTGCTCAGAAGGACCGGAGTGCTCCCCGGCAGTCGCGGTCGTGGGCTGGCGGGCGGTCGCGCGCTCACCCTCAGCTGTCCGCTCTCCCGCGTGGGTGTGGTCAGGGGGTACCCCGCCTCGGGTCCTCGCCTGTCGGCTGGCCCGGACTGCCGGGGCCTGTCCCGGCACACGCCCCGTTTCGTTTGTCTCTCCGATGGGAGGCAGGCTAGCCAGCGAGAGAGGTCGGCTGCCAGCGATAGCGCCGGCTGTCCGGTTCCGCCGGGGCCGGCGGCGGCGTGCTGGCCCGGTGCCCCGGCGGCGTTAGCCCAGTGCCCGGCGTTAGCCCAGTGCCCGGCGTTAGCCCAGTGCCCGGCGTTAGCCCAGTGCCCGGCGGCGTTGGCATTACGAACTGGTACCAGCGCCAAGTTCCCGACGACCGCATTATGCATCCAAGGAGAGGAGGTCCGCGAAGGTCTCGCGCCTCACGACAACCTTCCAAGCGCCATCCCGCACGAACACGACGGGCGGGCGGGGGACCTTGTTGTAGTTGGACGCCATCGAGTAGCCGTAAGCACCCGTGACCGGTGTCGCGAGCACGTCGCCAACCACCAGGTCGGCGGGCACGTGCGCCTCACGCACGACAATGTCGCCCGACTCGCAGTGCTTACCCACGACGGTCACCACCCTCGGCCGAGGAGCGGAAGTTTCGCGAGGCAAGAACGCCTCGTAACCAGAGCCATAAAGCACGGGCCTCGGGTTGTCGCTCATGCCCCCATCAACGCTCACGTAAGTGCGCAACCCTCGGAGGTCTTTGATCGTGCCGACCGTGTAGCAGGTGATTGCAGCCGTGGCGGCGATGGCACGGCCCGGTTCGGCCGACAGCGTCACATTAGGAGCGACCCCCACCGCGCGCGCAACACCGCGAAGCGCCTCTGCCCATTCGGCGATCGACGGGGCGTGCTCACCGACGACATAGGGTACGCCGAGACCGCCTCCGACGCACAGTTCCGCCAGACTTTCCTCCCCCAAGAATGGGGCGACGATCGACAGCGCACGCTCGAAGCTCTCCAAGGCGAAGATCTGAGAACCGATGTGGACGTGGAGGCCCACGACCTCAACGCCGGCTCCAGGCGAACGCAACCGGCGAACGGCTTCCGCGGCAGCGCCTGAGGCTAGGCCAAAGCCAAACTTCGAGTCGTCCTGTCCGGTCATGATGTACTCGTGGGTGTGGGCCTCGACCCCCGGCGTTACCCGCACCCATACCTTGGGGGCCGGATGGCCAAGCGGGAGCGACCTTGAAACAGCAGCCAGGCGATCGATCTCGTCGAACGAGTCGACCACGACCCGGCCAACACCCGCTGCAAGGGCCGCCTCTAGCTCCTGCACCGACTTGTTGTTCCCGTGCATGACGAGACGCTCGCCGGGGACGCCAGCGGCAAGTGCCACCGCCAACTCCCCGCCCGTCGAGACGTCGATGCAACAGCCCTCCTCCCAAGCGAGCTCCGCCATGGCTTTGCAGAGGAACGCCTTGGACGCGTACGCGACACGAGGCCCGAACGCTTCTCTGGCGTCGCGGCACCGGCGGCGGAGGTGCTCTTCGTCGTAGATGAAGGCCGGCGTCCCGACCTCACCGACCAGCTCCAGCACGTCCACGTCGCCGACGCGCAGGTGTCCCGCGGAGTCAACCTCGGCCGTCTCCGGAAGAAGGTAGGAGGGTAGCGGTACGTCTAGCACAGAGGGTAGGCGCTTCCCCTCCTCGGACGCGGATGGAGAGGGCGAAGCCGATGGGCTGAGGGGTTGGTCCGGGATCACGCCGCCCATGTTGCCAGGCCACGGCGGCCGGTCTGGTAGGCCGGGCCACTATGCTGATGGCGTCGCCCCCGTAGCTCAGGGGATAGAGCACCGGCCTCCGGAGCCGGGTGCGTGAGTTCGAATCTCGCCGGGGGCACTCCATCGCGCCGGGGCCGCGAACCTTCGGGTTCGCGCCGCCTGGCACCCGAAACCACTCTGCGACGCGGTCGCGACCTTCGGCGCGGATCTCGTGGACGAGGGCTTGGAGGAGCGCCTTGCGCGCCGGCACGGCGCCGTCGGTAAGTGCCTGTTCGATGTGCCGTCGATCACTGGGCAACGTTCCAAGTACCCGGTCGAGAGTGGCGAGATACCGAGCGATGAGCCGGTCTGCAGGTGCCTTGCGTCTCACGGGCGCCCGCTCTTCAGGATGCGGTCGACCGCAACCCGGAACACCTTCCACTGGTCGGCGAAGGAGGCGAGCGCGATTCGGCCATCATCGGTGAGCCGGTAGTAGCGGCGCGGCGGACCTTCGGTCGACTCACGCCAGGTCGTCTCGACCAAGCCCTGCTGGCGCAGTCGGGTCAAGAGGGGGTAGATGGTTCCTTCGCTGGCCACGAGCCCGTTGTCGGTCAGGGCCCGGGCGAGTTCGAAGCCGTACCGCTCCTCTCCGCGGAGCAGTGACAGCACGCAGGCCTCGGCCGCACCTCGTCGCAGTTGCGCCACCCAGTTACCCTGCTCGCCAGGAACCAGGTGGTGCATGGTAACAGACTCTAGGAGGGTGAGTTAGAACTCACGAGCGGTGCATAATCGTGCGGTTCCTTCCTGCTTACCTGTCCGCCAGCGCCCTCGGGAGAACTCCGCTCCCGGCGGTCGGATAGGGCGCTCGTTATCGCGCCCCCGACCTTCGAGCTACGTCGAGCAAAAGCCTTCGTTTCCGGGGCAACGGGCTCGGCCGCCCGGCGCCGGTACGCCTGGGGCTCTGCGATCCGCTCCTCGGACTCCGGCGGAACAGGCACGGCGGCCAGTTCGGCCAGGCGCAGCCGGAGGCCCTCGTCGCCGA
>JAJZYO010000412.1 GCA_021798075.1 Actinomycetes bacterium | reverse complement strand
CTACCGTTGATCGCCAAGGACAGGTACAAAGAGATCCTCTTCGACGCGCTCGGCATCGGCGACCGCTCCTGGTCGCGACGGCTCGGCCAGGCGGCGATCGCTCTCCAGTACCACGCGATCGCGACAGTTCGCGATGCCGTCGTCGACTCAGGCCTGTGGCCCGGCGTCTCCGAACCCGAGCTGGCGAGCCTTCGCCTGCCGATGGTCCAGGTGTTCTGTCACTGCCCCTTCGAGCTGGCGCGCGACCGGTATTTCTCTCGGCCCCGTCACGCCGGCTTCGTGGCGGAGCAGATGACCGTCGAAGACTACGAGATGTTCCGACCGCTCGTCGAGCCGCTAGCACTCGACGCGCCACTCGTTCGCGTCTCGACTTCTCGGGAGGTCGACTACGACCATCTGGTCAAGGACCTGTCTGCCCTCGGGGTGAACGGCGAACGAAGAAGTCGCAGCTGAGCGAGAACCTCGTGGACCTGATATGGGCGCGCATTCGGGCGTACGTCTCGGCTCGCTCACCTGGCCCGTAGCCGTCTCGGTATGGGCGAGTGCTGGTGGCAGGCCAAGGGTTCTTCAACCACACCGTATCGGCCGCCCCCCGTACTCGCCGGGGCTCGAAGCTGTTCTCGACCACGAGGTCGGCCTCACCGGGACGGGCCGGCTCCTGGACGCCGGCTGCTGGCCCGGCATCCTCACCGTCCGCCTCGCTCCTCTGTTCGCGGAGGCAGTGGGCCTTGACCCCGATGCCGACATGCTCGCCAAGGGCCGCCGGGCGGCCGAGGAGAGGGGCCTCAGCAACGCTCGCTGGGCCAAGGCATTGGCGGAGGACCTGCCCGAGATCGCGCCAGGACCGTACCGACCGGTCACCTTCGGGCAGCCCTTCCACTGGACCGACGAGCAGAGGGTGGCCGAGAAGGTCCACGAGGTACTGGAGCCTGGCGGCGCGATCACCCTCATCGTCCACTCGGTGGCAGGGCGGGCCTGACCACCGAGCCCAGGGCCGCCCCTGGTCCACCACGACGAGATAAAGGCTTTGGTCGAGCTCTACCTGGGCTCCACCGGGCGCGCGGGCCAAGGCACCGTGGCGAAGCGGGCCCACCGCTTAGTTCGAGGACATCTTGGTGCCGTCCTCCTTTGGGGCCCCGAGGTCGCTGTTCGCCCCCGGCGTCCCCGGCCTGCCGCGAGACAGCGAGAGCGTCTTGTCCGGCTACCTTTCCATGTCGTCATCGGCACCCCACCTCTTTGGCGATCGTCTCGAAGACTTCGCCCGGGACGTGCGCAGACTGCTGGCATCCCGGTCCCCAGAGGGGGTCTTCTGGGGTCAGCCAGATCGCCTTTACTAAGGGTGGCAGCGGCACCGAGGGCCGCAGCCCAGCCAGGACCATCGTGCCCAGGGACTTGGCGATAAAGGTTACGCGGTCGGGAGCTGATCCTGACAAAAACGAACTGACCTGACTGGACGCGGCGTCTTAAAGGTCCTGCTGCTGTGCCTGGCCACCAGGTGCAGGGGGCGCAGGGTACTCCACCTCAACTACCTCCGCCCCAGTTTCTTCAGCAGCCAAGCGGGGAAGCCGCAGCGCCGGGCCCAGCGTGCCATAACCGGCTCCCGGCAGCATGATGGCGAGGTGAACAGCCACCAGACAAGTATGGCTTCTTCGGTCTGCGTGCCTGGCGCCGCCTTCGGCCGGCCGAGGGGTGTTGCAAGGCGCCAGTCTCGTCGTTCCGCACTCAGCTGACTGCCGAGCCGAGCGTCCCGGTCGGGGGGCGTAAACTGCCGACTCGTGAGCGAGCAGCCCGTCTACCAAGCGGCGTCGGTCCTGGAGGAACTGGCGCGCGCTCAGCACGCGACCCCGGTCACCGACATCGACCAACTGCGTCTCGATGTGTGGTCCTCCGACGAAGAGCTGGAGGAGTTCCTGGTCGACTGGCGGACCAGCCGGGACCCGTCCCGCTGAGCTGCGATCGCGGTGGCTGATGTCGCGATCGACACCGACGTCGCATCACGTCTCCAGAAGGGCACCGAGCCCGCATGGGTACGCCGCCACATGATCGGCGCTCGCACCTGGCTGACGTTCGTCACCGCTGGCGAGCTGTCCAAGTGGGCCCAGGTCCGCGGCTGGGGCGAGGTTAGACGAGGCAGGCTGGACGCATGGACCGCCGCCCGCCCGGTCATCCCCTACGACCGAGAAATCGCCCGAACCTGGGGACGGCTGGCGGGTAACGCTCAGCAACGCGGCCGACCAAACCGCACAACGACACCTGGGTCGCCGCCTGCTGCATCCCGGTCGGCGTGCCGCTCGTCACGCTCAACCGCAAAGACTTCTTGGACTTCGCAGTCCACGAAGGACTGGCGCTTCTCGGTGAACAGGACTGAAGCCAGCGACCTGCGCCTCGGCTGACGGTGATCGGGTTGAGCACCAAGAAGCGCCAAGCGAGCAAGAGCGCTTTGGGTTGCTCAATAGGGTTTGCGCACCCCATTAGGCGATTGCGTCGGGCGCCCGATCCAGCCGGCCACCCCGCGCGGACGTCCGCCATGACGGTCCCAGCACTTCCCCGACGCTTGGCCAAGTGACACACTTTGCGCAGGACGTATCGCTGCTTGACGCCGGACTTGCCTCTTCGTGGCGGAAAGGAGTTACCGATACGCTCAGGGCTTCCCACCTCGCGGCTTGTACGGTGCGCAAAGCCCGCCACCGCCCAGCCCTCCGTCCCCACTCGCCGGCGCAGCCCATGGGACTGAGCTCTTGCCGCGGCAGCACGCTCTTCCAAGAACCCGAGCGCCACCTCGACGGCTTCACGGTGGGCCTCCGCCGCCACCCCCGCCGCGGCGTCGTCGCCGAATGCCCAAAGTAGCGACAAGCTCTTCGGGCAGGAGAACGTCAAGTCGAACGCCTTCACCGATCGCGGCCTGGACCCTCCGAGCAGATCCTCACCCGCTATTGGCTCCCGTCCATCGCCCAAGGCTCGCAACTGGTCTGCTTCGACCATGCCCGCAAGGCCCAGCTTCTCGGCCCATTTCCCGCAACAAGCCCCTGGTGACTCCCCCACCCCTGCGTAGTACTCGTCGGTGCTCAACGCCACCGAAGAGATCACGTACGCGGCGTCGGCCAAACCAGTCACGGTCAACACCGGTAGCCGCCTCCCCCACTTCCCCAGAGCCCCACCACGCCGCACGCCGACCCCCCCAGCCAGCACGCGGGCCCCGCC
>JAJZYO010000411.1 GCA_021798075.1 Actinomycetes bacterium | reverse complement strand
CGGAGGCAGACGAGGTGCGAGCCGCCGTCCGCCGGTTCCTGGCGGTCGGCTGATGCGCTCGCGCCTCGTAATAAATGCCGTCGACAGCCACACGGAGGGCATGCCGACCAGGGTCGTCACCGCAGGCGTGGGGGAGCTGCCAGGCGAAACCATGGAGGCCCGACGTCAGTACCTGATGAACGAGCGCGACAACCTGCGGACCCTGCTCATGTACGAGCCGCGAGGGCACAGTGCGATGTCGGGTGTGCTGCTACAGAGGCCGACCCGGCCTGACGCTGACTTCGGGGTCGTGTTCATAGAGGTCTCCGGGTGCCTGCCGATGTGCGGCCACGGCACTATCGGGACCGCGACCGTCCTCGTCGAGACCGGCATGGTGGAGGTCAAAGAGCCAGTCACCGTCGTCCGCCTCGACACACCCGCTGGCCTGGTCGAGGCGTCCGTGGACGTGGAAGCCGGCCGGGCCAAGGCTGTCACCCTCCGAAACGTGCCGGCCTACTTGCACCTGGCGGGCGCGACCGTGGACGTCCCCGGCATGGGCGAGGTGGTGCTCGACCTCGCCTGGGGAGGCAATTTCTATGCTCTGGTGCCTGCCTCCTCGGTGGGCCAGCGCGTAGTCCCAGAGGCTTACGACGAGCTGGTGAAGGCCGGGCTCGCCATAATGGGCGCCGTCAACCGCCAGTTGAGCTTTGCCCACCCGGAGCATCAGTCGGTCGATAGCTGCCACCACGTTGTGTTCACCGAGGCGGGAGATGGGGACGTCTCGGGCCGCTCGGCCGTGGCGATCCACCCGGGTTGGCTCGACCGGTCTCCCTGCGGGACCGGTACCTGCGCGCGCATGGCTCAGCTCCATGCTCGTGGCGAGCTCGCTCTCGAAGAGGACTACGTGCACGCCTCGGTCCTCGGGACCCGCTTCGTAGGGCGCCTCCTGGCCGAGACGTCCGTCGGTGGTTTCCGAGCCGTGGTCCCAACGGTGCGGGGCCGGGCTTGGGTCACGGGGCTCGCGAGCTACCTTCTCGACCCAGACGACCCTTTCCCCGCCGGCTTCTTGCTCGGCCGGTAACCCGTCTAAGCGCGTCGAAAAGGGGCCCCAGATGTACCGGGAGGACCTACCGAAAGCCTGCGAAGTGGCGGTCATTGGGGCGGGGATCGTGGGTACCGCCGTCGCCGCGCGCTTGGCGGCGGCCGGCCTGGAGGTGTTACTGGTGGAGAGGGCGGGCCCCGCAGCCGGAGCTTCCTCCTCCGGCGAGGGCAACTTGCTCGTGTCCGACAAGCTGCCCGGGGCGGAGCTCGCCTTGGCGGAGCGGAGCCTTCAGTTGTGGCGCTGGGTCGGTGAGCAAGCTGGCTCGAGCGTCGAACTGAGGGAGAAGGGCGGCCTCGTCGTCGCCTGGGACGAGGAGGGCCTGGCAGGACTGCGCTCACTGGCCGAGGCTCAGCGGGCGGAGGGCGTAAGGGTTGAGTTCCTTTCACCCGAAGAGCTGGCCCGCGCTGAGCCCGGTTTATCCCCGGCCCTTGCTGGTGGCGCCTTTTACCCTGAGGATTGCCAGGTCCAGCCGATGCTGGCCGTCGCGTTCCAGGGAAGGTCGTTCCGCGCCGCCGGAGGCCAGTTGCTGCGGGGAGCCGAGGTATTGGGTGCGCAGCGTGACGCGGAAGGCGTCATTACTGCGCTCTTCACGAGCACGGGCACTATCCCGGTAGGCAAGTGGGTCATAAACGCTGCCGGTGCCTGGGCAGGGGAACTGGCGCGTGCCTTGGGTGGGGACGTCCCCGTAGAGCCGCGGAAGGGACACGTGCTCGTGACCGAGCCGGTGGCTGAACTCGTCCGTTACAAGGTCTACGACGCCGGTTACGTCGGTTCCATCCATGAGGGAGCGGCCTCGCGAGGCTACGCAGCGGTTGTCGAGTCGACCCCGGCTGGGACGATGTTGATCGGGAGCTCCCGGGAGTTCGTGGGCTTCGCCGGCCAGGTCGACCCTGAGGCCGTTTCAGGAGTTGCTCGCCGGGCTGTCGCGCTTGTCCCGGGCCTCTCGGGCGTGCGGTTGATGCGTGCGTACGTGGGGTTCCGCCCCGCGACCCCCGACCGCCTCCCCGTTATCGGTGCCGACGCCGCGGTGCCCAACTTGGTCCACGCGACGGGCCACGAAGGCGCAGGGATCCTCTTGTCGCAGGTGACGGCCGAACTGGTCGAATCTATCTTGCTCGGCCGTGAGCCTCCGTTGGATTTGGCGCCTTTCTCCGCGGCTAGGTTCGCCCCCTCCGCCTCGCACCCGGGGACGCCGACTTCGCCAGGTCGAAGCGTTGGGGGAGCGAGCGACGGACGGAACCGGGGTGTGATCACCGCGAGAGCCATGAGCGGCGACGGCCTAAGGGTGGCGCCGGCGGCGCGCGGGCTCGTCAGATTCACCTATGACGGGCGCCCTCTCGTCGCCCCGGCCGGGACGACCGTGGCGGGCGCACTTCTCTTCAACGGCGAGCGCGCCTGGCGCACGACGCGTGCCAGTGGTCGGCCGAGGGGCCTCTTTTGCGGGATTGGCAATTGCTTCGACTGCCTGGTCGACCTTGCGGGCCCCGGCGGGGAGGGCCAACGCAGGGCGGTGAGAGCGTGCGTGGCGCCGCTCGAGCAAGGGGCACGGGTGATGACATCGAGATCTGTAGGTGGAGCAAGCCCTGTCGTGCCGCCACCCTCAGGCCTGAAACCCTCGGGCTCTCCAGGGCCGGCCGGCGCGCTCTTCGAAGCTGGCGCGTCCGAGGCCCCAGAAGTGGGCGTGTTCGAAGCTGACGTCGCGGTGGTGGGAGGCGGTCCTGGGGGAATGGCGGCTGCGATGGCGGCGGCCTCGCGCGGCGCGACGGTTGTACTAGTCGACTCCGGTGCCCGCCTTGGGGGTCAGTATTTCCGCCAGGCGCTGGTTGACCTACCGCGTGCCGGCGGCGGTGGACAGGGCGACCTTTTGCCGGCCGGGCCCCACCTGCCGGAGCGCTGGCGCCCGCTCGCCGGCCACCGCCCGGTGGCACTCGTCCTTGGCTCGGACGTCTGGGCGGTAAGCAAGGACGTTGAACGCTTCGTGCTCCGGCTGGCCCCGCAGGGCAATGCCGGCACGCAGGCCAACCCCCGAGCCATGGCCTACGCGGGGACGGTCCGCTCGCGCGCGCTCGTCCTTGCAACGGGGGCCTCGGAGCTCACGCTGCCATTCCCCGGTTGGGAAC
>JAJZYO010000410.1 GCA_021798075.1 Actinomycetes bacterium | reverse complement strand
GCCCTCGATCAGGGCGTGGTCCTTGAAGGTGGCCGGCTCGCTCTCGTCCCCGTTGACCACGAGGTACACCGGCTCGGCCTTGCGCAACATGCCCCATTTGCGCCCGGCGTCGAACCCGGCCCCGCCACGCCCGAGGATGCTCGACCCGTTGACCTCATCGTGGACCTGCTCGGGGGTCATGCCGAGCGCCCTGCGCAGGCCCTGGTAGCCCTCGCTGGCCAGGTACGACTGCAGGCTCCAGCTCCGCTCCATGCCGAAGCGCGAAGTCACGATGTGCGGGCCGAGCTTGGGGTCGCCGGGCTCGAAGCCACGGGTACTGGGGCTCACCGTGCCTCCCTGTCGTCGCTGCCGGGCTCGGCCCCGCCCGGGCCACCGGCCACGCCGTTGCCACCCCGGCCCTCGCCCCTCGGTACGAGCGTGCTCGTCACGGCCGCCGTCGTCCGCCTCGTCGCCAGGTCCACCTCCGGGCCATGTGCCGTGGCCGGCCCGCTCTGTCCTCCGCCCCCGGCACGCAGGCCCACGTTGCGCTGGACCCGGGACAGGGTGCCGTGGGGCGGGACCTCACCGTCCAGGCGGCCCGCCCGCAGGTCCTCCACCAGCTGGTCGAAGCTCTCGGGCGTCACGTTGCCGAAGTAGCGCCAGTTGACGGTCACGCACGGGGCATTGCCGCACAGCGCCAGGCACTCGGAGTCCTCCAGGGTGAACATCCCGTCCGCGCTGGTGCCTCCCGGGTGCGTACCGAGCGTCTCCTCGATGTGCTCGAGGAGCTCGTAGGCACCGTCGAGCATGCAGGCGATGTTGGTGCAGACCCCGACGACGTACCTGCCCACGGGCTCCAGGTGGAACATGTCGTAGAAGCTCGCCGTGCCACGCACCTCGGCCGGCGTCAGCTCGACCAGCTCGGCCAGGTGCTCGATGCCGTCGGGGCTCAGGTACCCGTCCTGCTCCTGGAGCAGGTGGAGGAGCGGGATGAGCGCCGAGCGCTTCTGCGGGTAGAGAGCGACCAGTTCCCGCGCTCGCACGACGTTGTCCTGGTTCAGCCGGGCCACGTCCACCGATCTTTGCTTAGAGCGGGCCCTGATGACCAATCGGGCATGGGGTGGGCGCCGACGCGCCGGGCCGGTCCGCAGGCTGCCGCGGCCCTCAACGGTCCACGTCCCCCAGGACGGGGTCGATGCTGGAGATGCAGGCGATCACGTCGGGGATGAAGCCGCCCCGGGCCATGGGCGCCAGGGCCTGCAGGTTGGTGAACGAGGGGCCCCTCACGTGCAGGCGGTAGGGACGCGACGTACCGTCCGAGACGATGTAGCAGCCGAGCTCCCCCCGGGGCGACTCCACCGGCACGTAGGCGTCACCCGGTGCCACCCGGAAGCCCTCGGTGTAGAGCTTGAAGTGGTGGATGAGCGCTTCCATCGACTCGTCGATGCGGTTGCGGGGGGGCGGGGTCAGCTTCTTGTCCTGCACCCGGTAGTCGCCCCTGGGCATGGCCTGGGCGACCTGGCGCACGATCTTGACCGATTCACGGATCTCGTTCATCCGGATGGCGAAGCGGTCCCAGCAGTCACCCCCCGTGCCCACGATGACGTCGAAGTCGACCTCGTCGTAGGCGAGGTACGGGAAGTCCCGCCGCACGTCGTAGCTCACACCCGTGGAGCGCAGCAACGGCCCGGTCAGGCCAAGGCCCACGGCCGTAGTCGCGTCCAGGGCGCCCACCCCGTCCATCCGGGCCTGCAGTATGGGCTGGCCGGTCAGCAGGTTGTCGTACTCGTCCATGCGGCGGCTGACCGTCTCGCATATGGCCTCGACGTCGTCCCTCCAGCCGTCCGGCAGGTCGGCGGCCACGCCACCGGGCCGGATGTAGTTGTGGTTCATGCGTAGGCCGGTCACCTTCTCGAAGAAGGTGAGGAGGAGCTCCCTCTCGCGCCAGCCGTACACGAGCATGTTGAGGGCGCCCAGGTCGGCCCCGTTGGTCGCCAGCCACAGCAGGTGGGAGGAGATGCGGTTGAGCTCGCACATGAGCATGCGGATCCACACCGCCCGCTCCGGCACCTCCGTGCCCGTCAGCTTCTCGACCGACAGGCAGTAGGCGACCTCGTTGAAGAAAGGCGACAGGTAGTCCATACGGGTGACGTTGGTGGAGCCCTGCTGGTACATCAGCTCCTCACCCGTCTTCTCCATGCCGGTGTGGAGGTACCCGATGACCGGCTTGGTGCGCAGCACCTGCTCGCCCCGGATCTCGACCATGACCCTGAGGACCCCGTGCGTAGAGGGGTGAGAGGGGCCGAGGTTGAGGATCATGGTCTCGTCGTCGGGCGCCTCGTAGTTGAGGTCCTCGGCGTCCAGGTCCACGCCCTCGGGCAACCTCAGGACGCCACCGGCCTCCGAACGCAGCTCCCGCACGGTGGACTCGTTGCGGGCCAGCATCTCCTGGGCGCCCTCGGAGGTCTTGGCCTTCAGGAGGTCGTTCAGCGCGACGGCGCCGCCGGCGCCGCGCTGGCCCGTGCCGGCCCGGTCGGTCACTTGGGCACCTCCTTGAACTGGACCGGGACGTGGCCCGTTGCATAGTCCTTGCGCAGCGGGTGGCCCTCCCAGTCCTCGGGCATCAGGATCCTGGTCAGGTCGGGGTGGTCGTCGAACACGATCCCGAACATGTCGAAGGTCTCCCGCTCGTGGGCCTCGCTGCCCGGCCACAGGTCGAACAGGCTCGGCAGGTGCGGGGCCTCCGCCGGGACCTGGCAACGCACGCGCAGGCGCTCGCGGCGCGAATAGGACATCAGCTCCACCACCACCTCGAAGCGCTCGCCCCGGGCCCCTTCGGGCAGGTCCCGGCCCGGGTGGGTGAGGTAGTCGACGCCGGTCAGGCCCATGCAGGCCTCGAAACCGTCCCGGTAGAGGGCCTCCATGAGAGCGAGGTACCTCGCAGGGTCGGTGTGCACGGTCCGCTGGCCGAGCGGGGCTGTGACCGGGCAGCCGTGGAGCAGCTCGCCGCCCTCGTCCGCCGGCGCGCCGTCTGCAGTCACTACGGGCTCGTTGCCCTGTCCCTCGCTCACCGGCTCACCGCCGGTGAGCCGGGCCGGGCGCCCAGGGACGACCGGGGGGCCTCCTGGACGTGCAGGCCGGCGCCGGCGCCTGTGCCGGCCCGCCGCCGGGTCAGCTCACCGGTGCGGATCTTCTCGTGCAGGGTCAGGATGGAATGTATGAGGGT
>JAJZYO010000409.1 GCA_021798075.1 Actinomycetes bacterium | reverse complement strand
TAAGACATTATTGCCCGCAACGAAGAGCTGAGCGTAGGCCCAAGCTCTTCGGCACCGGTGGCGGTGCTCCAGTTCTGCAACACGAGCCTCGAGTTTTTCGGCCAACCCTCGCAGTTGCCGGTTCTCGGCCGTCAGACGGGCGTTCTCTGCCACCAAAGTGGTGTTCTCGGCCGCCAGACGGGCGCCAGCTGAACAGTGACGGTACACCTGAGGCCCAACTTATAAACGGCGAACGACGGTGCAGGCGACCAGCACCGCTCCTAGGGTACTGACAGCGGCGGGGCACCTTCTGCCATGCAAGCAGCCTCGGCGTCGTCGTGTGCTTCTCGGGCAGCCCTGGCCCAGAGCTCAGCGTCGCGCTCGTAGGCGTCGAGCTCGGCGTCCAGGGCAGTGTTGTCCCATCCGAGCAGGCCGGCCATGATCTCGCCGGCCTCGCGGGCGCATCTTGTGCCCCGGTCGGGGCTCTCGATTGCCAATCGGGCACGTCTCGAGAGCACGTCGTCTAGGTGCCGTGCGCCCTCGTGGGACACGGCGTGTGCCACCTCGGCGCGCAGGTAACCGTGACCTCCTTCGAGCGGCGCTGACAGCGACGGAGTTTCCTTGATCGAGTCGAGCACCTCGGTCACGAGGGAGCCGTAGCGACCGAGAAGGTGTTCCATCGTCTCAGGGGGTATGCCGGACTCTCTCGCTAGGGCATCGCGGCTGTCGACTACAGCCTGAAAACCCCGTGCACCAAGAAGGGGGACGCTGGCCGTCCGGCATTCGAGCGCGTGCAGGCCGGCCTCCGCCACCGCCGCATTGACGGCGTCGGCCGCCATCACCCGGTAGGTCGTGTACTTTCCGCCCGAGATGACCACGAGGCCGGGCGCCGGCCGCCCGACGGCGTGCTCGCGCGAGATCTTCGTGGTCTCTTGCGCACCGGCCTTCCCCGTCTCGCCAACCCCACCCGAGGTAGCAGTCCCCGCTCCGCCGTCCATTGCCGGCGATGCCCTCCGCCCTTCACCGGGCCCGCGCACGACGCCTTTTCCAGCGACGAGCGGCCGGAGCCCGGCGTAGACCCCCTCCACGTCGTCTGTCCCGAGTGGGCGCTCGAGCACGCTGTTCAGCTCGGAGAGGATGTAGCCGACGTCTGCCGAGGTGGCGAGGGGGCGCCCCTTGGAGTATGGCCAGTCGGTGTCGGTCGTGCCTATTATCCAGTGGCTGTCGCGCCAAGGCAGGACGAACAGGACGCTTTTTTTGGTCCGCAATATGAGCCCGCAGCCGGCGTCCAGGCGGTTTCTCGGGACGAGCACGTGAACCCCCTTGGAGGGCCTCACCGTCACAGCTCGGGCATGGCCTGCCAGCGCCTCGGTGTCTTCGGTCCACGGCCCCGTTGCGGAGACCGTCACCTTGGCCCTCACCGGGAAGTTGCGGCCGGTCTCGCTGTCGCGGACGCTCACCCCCGCAACCCTGCCGCCCTCGTGGAGGAACCCGACAACGGGTGCCCTCGTGAGCGCGACTGCGCCATAGCTGGCAGCGGTCCTAACCAGCTCTACGACGAAGCGGGCGTCGTCCACCTGGCAGTCGTAGTAGACGACGGCCCCGACCAAGGCGTCCCGGCGGAGCCCGGGGGCGAGCTCCAGGGCCCCACGCTTGGAGAGGTGGCGGTGCCAAGGCAGGCCACCGCGCCGCGCCGGCCCGCGCCGCGCCGGCCCGTGCCGCCCGAGACCGGCACCGGTCGAAAAGGCGAGCGCGTCGTAGAGTGCAACGCCGGCACCCACGTAAGCCCTCTCGACAAAGGGTTGGCGCAGGGGGTAGAGGATCGGTACCGGGCGCACGAGGTGGGGGGCCAAGCTCCCGAGCAACAGGGACCGTTCACGGAGAGCCTCGTGGACCAGATGGAAGTCCAGCATCTGCAGGTAGCGCAGGCCACCATGGACGAGCTTGCTCGAACAGCTCGAGGTGCCCGCCGCCCAGTCCTGCGCCTCGACCAGGGCAACCGACAAGCCTCGCGTGGCGGCATCGAGGGCAACTCCTGCCCCCGTCACACCTCCGCCGACAACGAGCACGTCAAACTGGCGGTTTGCCAGCTTGGCGAGGTCGCTAGCGCGCCTCTCGGGTGACAGCACGCTCGACTGGTCAGCCATGGCCTTGATGTCGAGCGTAGCCTTGCCGGGTGCCTGAGTTCGTCGGAGCGCTCGACCAGGGGACGACGAGCACCCGTTTCATGGTGTTCGACCACGACGGCCGCGAGGTCGCTCGCCACCAGCTCGAGCATCGCCAGCTGCTGCCCCGCCCCGGTTGGGTCGAGCACGACCCCTTGGAGATCGTCGAACGCATGGAGCAGGCGGTTGCCGGCGCTCTCAGCAAGGCGGGCCTCCGGCTCGTGGACCTGGCGGCCGTCGGGCTGGCCAACCAGCGAGAGACCACGGTGCTGTGGGACCGCCACAGCGGCAAGCCTTTCTGCAATGCCATCGTCTGGCAGGACACGAGGTCCGAGGGAGTCGTGAGGGCGCTCGAAGAGAGAGGGGAGGGGAGGCTCGTCCGGCGTAAATCCGGCCTGCCACCCTCGACCTACTTCTCGGCCGGCAAGCTGCGCTGGGCGCTAGACAACGTCGAGGGCCTTCAAGCAGCCGTCACCGCCGGGACGGCCTGCTTCGGGACTGTCGACAGCTGGCTCGTGTGGAACCTGACCGGGGGCACGAGGGGCGGCCTCCATGTGACAGATGTCACTAATGCCAGCCGGACGATGCTCTTCGGCTTGCGAAGTCTCGGTTGGGACGACGACCTGCTCGCGGTCTTTGGCATCCCGCGAGAGCTGCTTCCCGAGGTCCGCCCTTCAGTTGGGGACTTCGGAAACGCCACCTTCGGCCTCAAGGGTGCGCAACGCGTACCGCTGGCCGCCGTCCTCGGGGACCAGCACGCTGCCATGGTCGGCCAGGTTTGCCTCCAGCCTGGCGAGGCCAAGAACACCTACGGGACAGGCAACTTCCTCCTCTTGAACACCGGCGCCGAGATCGTGCGATCCGCGAGCGGGCTGCTCAGCACGCTCTGCTACCAGTTGGGCGACGTGGCGGCGGTCTACGCCCTCGAAGGTTCGGTAGCCGTTACCGGCTCGGCCGTCCAGTGGATGAGGGACCAGCTCGGGCTCATCAGTTCGGCTGCCGAGACAGAGGTACTGGCTGAGCAGGTGCCAGACAGCGCCGGCGTGTACTTCGTGCCAGCGTT
>JAJZYO010000408.1 GCA_021798075.1 Actinomycetes bacterium | reverse complement strand
GTGGCGCTAGCGCGGACCGTATGGACTTCTCGGCCGTGCCCTTCACGGTGTTCACCGACCCCGAGCTCGCGAGCGTCGGGCTCACCGAAGCACAGGCCAACGAACGCGACGGCGACGTCGCCACCGGCACCTACGACTACAAGCTGGATTCCCGGGCGCAGATCCTGGGTGAGACCGAGGGGTTCTTGAAGCTGGTCTTCGACGCCCACAGCGGCCGCTTGCTCGGGGCCCAGGTGGCGGGCGTAGACGCCGCGCAAGTTATAGCGCCGCTGGCCCTTGCTCTAAACGAAGGGCTCGACGCCCGGGCGCTGGCCGAGGTCGCCTTTCCCCACCCGATGATCTCCGAGGGCATCAACAAGGCGGCCCGCCAGGTCATCGTCTGACACGCGCACGGCGCGCCGTTTACCGCCCGGGAGGGGCAGAGCCGGGCCATGTTCTCCACCTCGTCTCCAAGCCTCTTCGACGCCGGCTCCACGCGGGTGCTGTGACATGCGCTTGTCAACCGATAAGGAGGTAAAAGTCATGGATAAAACGAGAACCGGCTGGTCTCGCGCCACGGCGATCGGCGCCGGCGCTGTCGCGGTGGCCCTCTTGGCGCCGGCAGGCGCCGCGGGGGCACAGAGTGCGCCCGTCCCGCCGGCGGGTGCCAACCTCAACCAAGCGACCCTGTCGAACCTGCTGGCAGCAATGCAGGGCGAATCGTATGCCTACGCCAAGTACGACGCCTACCGGCAGGTGGCGAGCCGCCCACTTGCCGGTCTGTGGAGCCGCACGGCCAACACCGAGCTTCGCGACCACTTCGCTGGGTTTGCTGCCGCCTACAAGCTGGCCGGGACGAACGCCGCCAACCTGCAGGCTGCCATCGCGGGCGAGAACTACGAGACAACGTTGATGTACCCGACCTTCGCGGCCCGGGCGGCTGCGGCAGGCGACAAGCAGGCCGCTCAGCTCTTCAACGAGATCGCGGCTGATGAGGCCGACCACCGTGACTTTTTTGGCCAGGCGCTGGCGGCCATCACCACCGGCGGCAGCGTCCCCTCTGCGCCCACCGTACAACCCGTGAAGATCGTAGTCAGCACCTCGAACGTGAGCGCACAGACCAAGAACGGCCTGCTGACGGCGATGCACGGCGAGGCTTTCGCGCATGCCAAGTACTTGGCTTACGCGCAGGCAGCCCGCGCCCGCGGGTCGGCCAGACTGGCCCAACTGTTCACGGGGACCTCGAACGTCGAACTGCGTGAGCATTTCGCCGCCGAAGCCAACCTGGCGGGACTGGCCGGCAGCAGCCGAGCCAACTTGCTGGACGCGGTGAGCGGGGAGACTGCCGAGGCAACGGTCATCTATCCTGACGCCGCACAACAGGCTTATCAGGCCGGTGATCGGGCCGTGGGCAACCTCTTCATGGAAACGGCGCACGATGAAGCCCGTCACGCGACTGGTTTCATCAACGCCCTGTGGAGCCTGGTGCCTATTCGTGGGCCGATGGTGAAGTCCCCCAGTCCCCGGTGAAAGTCCCCGGTGAAAGTCCCCGGTGAAAATCGAAAGTGCCGGCCCGCTGACAGCACGACGCTTTTGGCGGGCCGCTGGGGGATGGACATCCATCAGGGACCATAGGCCCTAGCGATGTCATCGCAGAGGGGCCCAGCATTGACTTGTGGCAAATAGGAGGCGGTGGTTCGCGTACTTACAGCGGGCGACTCGAGGCGCACCGCCTTCACCGAATTGCAGCCGGTGCCGGTTTCGGAAATGGCCCCCCACTCCGGGTCGATTTCCTGGTACATGGCAGTCCCTGCCTGGCTTCCTGGGCGGCTACGACGACCAAGACGGCACCCGGTATGTCTTTTGCTCCGAGCATTGCCGCACGGCCTTCGTCGCCGGCCCGGCCCGCCAGGCGGGGAGAAGGGGCGAGCCTCGCGACAACCCAACCCCGATAGCTGGACGGGACAAGGAGGAACTGCGATGACCACCCCCACACCTCGAGGGCCACTACATCTACGCAGCGGGCCGCGGGTCCCGGAAATGGGACCCGTGCCTGTTCTCCCGGCGCACGCCCTAGAGGAGGAGCCCCTGCCCAGCACTTCTCGCGTGGCAACTTTCCCCGCGGCGCCCGAGGTTCGCGTGGGGGCTCGTGTGGGGGTGGTCCGAGGCTTCCACCCGGGGTGGTTCGGAGCCGTCATGGGGACGGCCATCGTGGGGGTCGCCGCCTACCTCAACCCTGGTGCCTACGCCAGCCTTACGCGTGCGGCCCACGGCGTCGGCCTGGCCTTCGTGGCGCTCGCCTGGGCTATGGCCGTGGTCATCGCCCTTCCCTACCTGGCCCGCTTCGCCCGCCACCCCGACGCCGCCCTGGCAGACTTGCGCCATCCCGTGGTCGGCCCCCTCTACGGCACCTTCCCAGGTGCGATCCTGGTGCTCTCCACTGCCACGGCCACGGTCGGCAGTTCGCTGCTCCCGACTGACGCCGTCGTGCTCATAGTGGCGGTGCTCGCCGCGGCCGGTAGCCTGGTCACCTTCGTAGGTGGCGTCGTTTTCACCTACGTGCTCTTTTCCAGCGAGGGTTTGGCCACCGACGCGGCCAACGGGGGCTGGTTCATCCCGCCGGTCGCCAACATCGTCATCCCTCTCCCGCTGCTCGCGTTGCTCCCTCATGTGAGCGCCTCGTCGGCCCGCTTGCTGCTGCTCGCCGGCTACGCCGGGCTCGGCACCGGTCTTTTGCTGTTCCTGCTCGTAGCCGGGACGCTTTTCGGCCGGCTGGTGCACCACCCGCTCCCACCGGCCCCGCTGGCGCCGTCGCTTTGGATCGGGCTCGGGCCCATTGGGGTGGGCACCTTGGCCATCCTCCGCCTCGCCGCTGGCGGCGCACCTTACTGGGGCCCGGGCGCCGCTGCCGTGGAGAGCCTCTCGTCCATAGCGGCGGCCGTGTTGTGGGGGTTCGGTCTCTGGTGGCTCGCCACTGCCGCCGCTCTGCTCGTGCGTTACCTGAAACGGGGCCGCCTGCCCTATGGGGTCGGCCTGTGGGCCTTCACCTTCCCCCTCGGCGCCTACACCGTGGCCACCCTGCAGTTGGCCCGCAGCTGGGGCGACCACTCCCTCGAGTGGGGAGCGGTGGCCCTGCTCGTAGTCCTGGCGGGGTTCTGGGTGACGGTCAGCGCCAGCACCCTCGGCGCGCTCCGAGGTGGGCGGGTGTGGCAACGCTGACCCCGGTCTCG
>JAJZYO010000407.1 GCA_021798075.1 Actinomycetes bacterium | reverse complement strand
TCAGGAAGTCGCGCCGCTCGCCGTCCAGCCCGCCCAGGAGTGCGCCGACCTCCCCGTCGACCTGCGCCGGCTGCTCGAGCTCGTAGTCGAAGACCGGGCAGGGAGAGCCGTCCCCCCGCACCACGAACGTGCGGTCGTCGACCCGGCCCTCAGCCCCGAAGCGCTTGGCCAGGCGGCGCGACCAGGCGCGCTCCTCGCCCGAGACCTTGTAGTGGGGACGGGGGCAGATGTCCTCCAGGCCCGTGAAGGCAGCGAACCCGCCCGCGTCGCGTAGACGGGTCGCCACGAGGACGTCCTCGTCCGGGAAGGCAAGGACCGCCTTGCGGAACTGGTCGGCGCGCAGGGCGTCCAGGACCGCTTCACGCTGAGCGCAGCGCCGGACGGACACCAGGCCCCACAGCACGCAGGGAGTACCCCCGATCCGCTCGGGCGTGCAGAAGGAAAAGCCCTGGAGATCCCCACCCGAGCGCACCTGGGTGATCAGGACCCACTCGTCGCGTTGCTTGGACAACAGCCCGATGTCCAACCCCGCTGGGCCGTCGGCAACGATGTCCGCCATCTCGGCGAGCTCCGTGTCCGAAAGCGCCGTACAGTCCTTAGTCTCGACATCGAACGTCATGTCGGCTGATCACTCCTCACAGACGGTGACCATTAAAGGTTAGCCGCTGGCGGCCTCTCTGTTCCACAAACACGCAGGTCCGAGCAGCACACGCAGTTCCGCCAGTAGACCGGCGGTGTTGTCCACGTTGAAGTCCTGGGGAAGGCGCACAACCTTGGAGCCCACGTGCAACAGCACGGGAGAGCGGCCCGGGTGGTCCGACAACAGCTCCTTCAGCCGGGCCACGCGGGCATCGTCGAGAGCGTTGAGGGGTAGCACGACCTCGACCGGCTCCGCTCCGTCCAGGGCCAGCTGAGGGCGCTTGAGCTCGGCGCACACGAGCTTGGGCACCTCGTCCCGGACATCGAGCCGGCCCCTCACGCAGACCACCACGTCATCGGCGAGCAGGTGCCCGACCTCGGTCATGGTGCGCGGGAACACGAACACCTCGATCGAGGACTCGAGGTCCTCCAGGACGAAGGTCGCCATGAGCTCGCCCCGCTTGGTGTACTTGCGGGCCAGCCCCGTCACCACGCCACCGACCCAGCGGTCCCCGCCCCAGGTGCCGGTGCCCGGCCCACCTTCGCCCTGCCCCGGCTCGCGTAGCTCGGCGATCGTGCAGTCCACGACCCGCCGCAGGGCCGCCTCCGTCCCCACCAGCGGGTGGTCGCTCACATAGAGGCCGAGCATCTCCTTCTCGAACGCCAACTTGGTGTGCTTGTCGAACTCCTGGTCGGGGACGGGCACCCTGCTGTCGTCGAAGATCTGCTCGTCGTCGCCCACGGAGCCGAAGAGGCTCATCACCCCCTGGTCCGCCTCCTTGCGGCGGGCCAGGGCCCGGTCGACCACCTGCTCGAACACCAGGCACAGGCCCTGTCGCGGCACGCCCAGGGAGTCGAAGGCGCCCGCCTTTACCAGGGACTCGACCGTCCGTTTGTTGAGGACGACCGGGTCGACCCGGTTGCAGAAGTCGTAGAAGTCAGCGAACGGCCCGCCGGTGCCGCGCTCGGCAATGACCCGCTCCACCAGGCCCTCGCCCACGTTCCGCACCGCCGACAGCCCGAAGGGTATGACCCCCTTGCCGTTCACGGAACGGCCCAGGGCGCCCGGCCCGGCTTGTCCCCCGCCCCGCACGGCGGTGAAATCGGATGCCGAAAGGTTCACGTCTGGGACGAGGACCTCGATGCCCATGGCCCGGCACTCGGCCAGGTAAACGGCCATCTTGTCCTTGTCGTCCTTGACGCTCGTCAGCAGGCACGCCATGTACTCGACGGGGTGGTTGGCCTTGAGCCAGGCCGTCCAATAGGCGACCAGGCCGTAGCCGAAAGCATGGCTCTTGTTGAAGGCATAGTCGGCAAAAGGCTCGATGATGTCGAACAGCGCCGTGCCCAGTTGCGCACCGTAACCGTTCGCCTCACAGCTGGCCACGAACTTTTCACGTTCTTTGGCCATGATCTCCCGCACCTTCTTGCCCGCTGCCTTGCGCAGGGTGTCGGCCTCCGCCAGCGAGTAACCAGCGAAGCGCTGGGCGACCCGCATCATCGACTCCTGGTAGATCATGAGCCCGTAGGTGTCCCCCAGGACCTCGGCCATGTCGGGATGGATGTGGGTGACCGGCTGCCGGCCGTTCTTGCGGTCGGCGTAGTCGTAGTGCATGTTGGCGGCCATCGGGCCCGGTCGGTAGAGGGCGACCAGAGCTGCCACGTCCTCTATGCAGGTCGGCGCCAGGGCACGCACCAGGGCTCGCATGTTCGCTCCTTCGAGCTGGAACACGCCCACCGTGTCCCCTCGCTGGAGCAGCTCATAGGTCGGCGTGTCGTCCACCGGGAGGTTGTCTATGTCGGGACGGTGACCGGTGTTGGCCTCGACCATGTCCAGCGTGCGCTCGATGACGCTCAGGTTCCGGAGGCCGAGGAAGTCCATCTTGAGCAGGCCAAGCTCTTCGACCGCGTGCATCTCGTACTGGGTGACGATGGGTGCGTCCTCGGGACGCCCGCCCGGCTCGGGCTTGCGCTGCACCGGCAGGTGCTCGGTGAGGGGGTCGTTGGAGATCACCACCGCCGCAGCATGGATGCCGTCCTGGCGCCGGAGCCCCTCCAGGCCCTTGGCGACGTCGACGACGCGCTGCACGTCCGGGTCGGACGCGTACATCTCCCGCAGCTCGGACGCCACCTTGTACCCGTCAGCGTGCTTGGGGTGCTCCTCGAAACAGGCCCACAAGGGCGTGTCGCGGCCCATGACAAGAGGTGGCATGGCCTTGGCCACCCGGTCCCCCAGGCTGTAGGGGTAGCCGAGCACACGCGCTGCGTCGCGGACGGCGGCCCGGGCCTTGATGGTCGAGAAGGTGACGATCTGGGCGACGTGGTCCCAACCCCAGCGCTCCGACGCATAACGGATCATCTCGGAGCGGTAGCGCTCGTCGAAGTCCATGTCGATATCGGGCATCTGCTTGCGGCCCGGGTTGAGGAAGCGCTCGAAGAGGAGGTCGTAGCGGATGGGGTCGAGGTCGACGATGCGCAGGCAGTAGGCCACGCAGCAACCGGCTGCGCTACCACGGCCCGGCCCGACCCGGATACCCGATTCCCGGGCGTGCCTGATCAGGTCCCAGACGACAAGGA
>JAJZYO010000406.1 GCA_021798075.1 Actinomycetes bacterium | reverse complement strand
CCCAAAGTTGAGGTGAGCCGCACTTCTTCGCGGCCGTCGACGCGCCGGTAGCGGACGCTGAGGCCGAGGGACTGGTACAAGGCCGCCCGCTCAGCTTGGTCTATCCTGTCGAGCAATTCGGGCACCGTTCCTAACTACTGAGCGATAGTGATCTATCGCCAGGTCCGGCCCGAACGGTCTTGGCCGGGTACATAGGTGCAGTCCCATTTCGCCGTTCCCTGGTCTCACACTCCATGCCTTTGGCCAGGTGCCTCCGGTATAGGTTGCCCTCACGCCTAGATGGCTTGCCCTGTGTACTTTTACGGGTGCCCGTCCGCCCGGCGCCGCTCACATGGCAGCTCTCCGCACCAGCAGCACTGACGGCGCCTTCCGGCGCCTCTGCCTCTTCGGTCCTCTGGCCGGGCACGGCTCTGCCTGGACTTGCCTGTGAGCGGCGCCGGGCAGAGTGCCCGAGCGCCCGTCTTCCGTGCTCCATCGCAGCGGCGGTGTGCCTGGAAGCCTTTTGGTGCTTGGTGGACATGGGGCCTTGCCAATGCTGGGCGCCCCATATCGACGAGTAGGCGGCCGGCGTGCTGGCGACGGCTATCCCACGCCGGGACGCCATCGCCACCAGCCGGTCACGGAACTGCCTGGTGGGGATCCCGCAGACCACCTTGCGGGACCACTTGCGAGAGCCGTACTTCTCCCTCCCCGTAGCCCGCATCTCATCAAAACCGAGGTTCTCGACGACGACCAGGCGGCAGCCGTAGGCCACGGCCATATCGAGCAGATCTGTGATGGCCTGGCGGAGGTGGCCGTCTCTTTGGGCGGCCGGCAAGTCTTCGGTCAGTAGAGGGATGTCGGGAAGCCGATGGAGCGGGTTGCCGGAGCGGTCCAGCACGGCAGGGGCCAAGAACCCGTGGTTCAAGTCGGCCGACAGCACCTTCAGGCCCGGGCCCCCCAACAGCTTGGCGAAGCTCGGCACATCGGGGGCACCAGCAGGGGTGAAGCTGGCGTCCAGGTAGACGCGCCCTTTCGGGCTGAAGCAGATGTCGTAGGCGATGGCCCTGCCTGCCCGTGCTTGCTCTTCCCATTCGTTGGCCCGGTAAGCGAACACTGCCTTGGCGTCGAGACGGTAACACGTCCGGCCACGCGCTGTTGCGTTGGCCAAGTGCGCCAACGCAGGCGGGAGGTCTATCTCGACCGTACCGTCCAGCCACACCCTGATGGTCTCGTTCCCCAAGCTCTTGCCGGCCTCCCCGTTCGCCCCGAACGACCACCGCTTCGCCGCCCAGGCAGCTCTCCAGTCGGGCACTGTCTTCGAGGCCTGGCCGAGGTGGAGCCTGTTCTTGGCGAGGCGCTTGCCGCCGAGCACTACGTGCACTCGCCCGGAGCGTACGTCCGCCTCTAGGCGCTCGGCTCCTGCTACCAGGACTTGCAGGCGGCGGCGCTTTTGGTAGTGCTCCTCCTCCGAGCGGTAACCGAAAACGAGCGTCCTCGGCTTTCGGCCCTCGGCCTTTGCGCGCCCGGCCTCTTTTTGGGCAAGGGACTTGCGCTGTGCCTGTGAGTGGACGGGGCGGGCCAACTTCTCCGAGATGACGGCGATAGCCTTTTGCTTATCAGCCAGGGCCCGGCGTTGGTTGCGCATCGCCGTGGCATAGGCGTCGTTCGACTTCTTCGTCACCCTCCCGGCCCAACGCGACGAGCTCTCTTTCGTGAGGGAACGCTTGCGCTCGGCCCAGATGTCTTTGTCGTGGTCAGGCCCGGCTGCCGCTCGGAGGGCCAGGTCGGCCCCTTGCAACTTGGCGAAGAGCCCGCCCAGCGCGGCGAGCACGAAGACGTCGGTCATCGACAACCTGAGCCTGGTGCGGGCACGCAAGGCAGTCGTTACAGGTGCTTGGTCGGCACCAGCCACTTCGTGGCGTACCCGCCTGCTCACGAGGCCCCTGCCCTCGACAGTGCCCTCGGCCCAATGTCGTGCTCGGCACAGCGGAGAGCCTTCTCTGCCCGGTTCTTGGCAGAACGACGGCCGTAGAGACGGGCGCAGAAGCTGGTGAGCACCTCGGTCATGTCGCGCACCAAGTCGTCGTCCACTTCGCCAGGGTCGAGGACGCCCAACCGCCGGCCGTGGGCAGACAAGGCGGCTTCCACCAGTTCGGTGTTCATCCTTCCCAACCGGTCGCGGTGCTCCACCACGACGGTGGTCACCCTCGAGTCGGAGAGCAGCCGGCGCAATTTCGCCCTCCCCCCGTTCATCCCCGAACCTACTTCTGCTTCTACCCGCACTACCGGGACGCCAGCCTGTGCCGCCCAGCCCGACAGACGGGCTACCTGGCGGTCCAGGTCGGCTTTCTGGTCATGAGAAGAAACTCTGGCGTACAGCCCAAACCCGTCGACCTTCCTCTCTAGGACCGCCTCTGGGGCCACCAAGATCATGCGAGGCCCCACTCTGGCCGCAGGCACGGGAAGTGTGCCCTCTCTGAACCAGCGGTAAGCGGTTTGAGGATGGACTCCTTGAAGTTGAGCCCATTCGGCCAGGTTCATGAGAGCCAGTGTACAACCTCAAACGCATGTCTGCGCACTCAACCGTAACTATTGGGTAGCAGTTCACTACCCCCAGACGGCAGAACTCGAGCGCCGCTGCGTCAGCATGCTCGCCCACCTCTGGAACGCCCCGGTGCCAGAGCGCGCCGTCGGCTGCTCGACGACAGGCTCCTCCGAGGCCTGCATGCTCGCCGGCATGGCCCTGAAGCGCCGCTGGGTACGCCGGCGCCAGGAGGCTGGCCAGCCCGCCGATCGCCCGAACCTGGTGATGGGCGCGAACGTCCAGGTGTGCTGGGAGAAGTTCTGCAACTACTGGGAGGTCGAACCGAGGACAGTCCCTATGGAAGGGGACAGGTACCACCTGAGCGCCGAGGAGGCGGTGGCTCGCTGCGACGAGCGCACGATCGGGGTGGTGGCCGTGCTCGGGTCGACCTTCGACGGCAGTTACGAACCGGTGGCCGAGATCGCGGGCGCCCTCGACGATTTGCAGGAGACGAAGGGCCTCGATGTCCCGGTGCACGTCGACGGGGCGTCGGGCGGCATGGTCGCTCCCTTCCTGGACCCTGGGACGGTGTGGGACTTTCGCCTGCCGCGCGTGCACTCCATCAACACGTCGGGGCACAAGTACGGGCTGGTGTTTCCCGGCCTGGGCTGGGTCCTCTGGCGCGACGCCTCGCTGCTGCCGCAGGAGCTGGTG
>JAJZYO010000405.1 GCA_021798075.1 Actinomycetes bacterium | reverse complement strand
CCCCGGCCGTGCCCCGCGCGCGTCCTGGCTCGGGGCCGGCGGCAACGTCTCGAGCCGGGCTTTGTACTCGGCTTCGTGGGCAGCGCAGAGCCGCAGGACGTGGCCCACCGCCGGCGCCGGGCACCCGGTCCTCCGACAGACAGCCGTCGTGGCTCTCCGGCTCTTGCTGGCAGTAAGTCGTGCGTCCATCGCAGATCCCTATGCCGCGGGCGCACACGGGGCCGGCTGATCGGTCCTAACAGGTAGACACCGAAAGGAGCCAACCGATGGACAGGCTGTTCCCCGGCCATGCCGTGGTCGAGCAGTTCGAGGAGCTGACGGCACGTGCCGTGTAGTGCCGAGGCGCCCACGGGGCCGACTGGCCCCGGGACGACAGCGAGCCGCCCCGAGGAGGGGCCCGAGCCCCGTGACGCGTACCTCGATGCCCATACAGGGACCTGCCCCCGCTGCCAACGCCATGAGGCGTGCCTGGTGGCGGCGGTGCTCGTGCTCGCCGAGCACGCCGGCGAGCTCGAGTAGCCCACTTCGGCCTGGTACCGAGGACGGTCACAGCTTCGGCGTAGCCTTTTGTCGTGGCCTCCACCAGGCACCTCGTCGCCGTGCCGCCCCTGCCAGGCGGCCCCGACGAGCACGTGCCTACGTACCTACGTGCGGCCAGCGAGCTCGCTGCCGGGTTCCGCCGGCAAGCCGCGTCGACCGAGACGCTGCGCGCCTACCAAGGTGACTGGGCACGCTTCGAGCGCTGGTGCGCTGCCTATCACCTGGCGCCGCTCCCGGCGTCCCCCGAGGCCCTGGCCGCCTACCTGGCCGAGGCCGCGAGCGAGCCTGGGCTGCGGCAGGGCCAGCGCTGGCGCTACACCCCGGCGACACTGGAGCGCTGGGTGGCCGGGGTGGCCTGGGCGCACGAGCGAGCCGGGCTTCCTTCCCCGGGCCGGCACCGGGACGTGAGGGACCTCCTGGCCGGCCTGCGCCGCTCCAGGGCTGCTCCCCCGAGACGGAAGGCCCCGGTCCTGCTCGCCGACCTGGAGGTGATGCTCGCCACCTTCGAGACGGGCAAATGGCCGGCGGCAGTGGGCGCCACGCGCAACCGCTGCCTGCTGCTCCTCGGGTGGGCCGGGGCGCTCAGGCGCTCCGAGCTTGCCGGGCTCAACGTCTCGGACGTCCGCTGGGACAGGGAGGACGGCCTGCACCTGGTCGTCCGGTCCTCCAAGACCGACCCGGAGGCGGAGGGAGCCGTCGTGGCCGTCCCCTTCGGGCGCAGGCCGGCCACCTGCGGGCCGTGCCTCTGGGCGCGCTGGGCGAGGCTGCTGGCGGCCTGGGACGGCTCCGACGGTGGCCCCGTGGGTTGGGGCCAGCGGGCCGGGCTCATGAGGGCTGTCCGGGCCTTGGAGGGACAGGACGGGCACGTCTGCCGGGGGCCCGTCAGCGTCTTCGCCGATCCCGAGAGGCCGGCGTTCCCGCCGGTGCGCTCCAACGGGACGATCGGGTCGGGGCGCCTCGGGGGGGAGGCGGTGGCCCAGGTCGTCCGGCGCGCCGGGGCCGAGGCGGGTCTCGACCCAAGAGGGCTGGCGGGCCACAGCCTCCGGGCCGGCTTCGTCACCCAGGCCCTCAGGGCGGGGGCCTCCTCGCACGCCGTCATGCGCCAGACACGGCACCGGGACCCGGCCACGGTCGAGGTCTACGCCCGCGAGCGCGCCCCGCTGGTCGGCAACGCCGTCACGATGGTCGGGCTGTGAAACGGTGGCGACAACCACGTCAGTGCTTATGCGATCGCCGGCCAATGTGCCCACGCTTTGGCCCGTGGTACCTTGACATGGTGTGAAGATCCATAACGGTCACCGACGTCACGCACGTGCCGTTTTTGCCGGTGCTCTCGCAACGGTGCTCCTGTTCAGTGCAGCGCCTGTCGCCAGCGCCAGCACCCCGCAGGACTATCTTGCCTCGGGCCTTCAGGGGATCGTCTTCCTTCAGTTCACTGTCTCCCCGCAGGGGTACATCACAGGGGTGCTATATGCCGATGGCGTCAGTGGTTCAGCACCATCCCTATACATCAGTTCCCATCATTACTCGTTCACGGGGACCAAGACGGGCCCCAGCATAACGTTCGACTTCTCTTTCGCTTCGGTACCGTCTTTCGGATCATTGCACGGATCCAAACTGGTCCTGGAAGTACCGGCGTCAAACGGGCAGTTGGGGACGGCCACTTTTACACAAGCGTCAGTGACCGCCTACAACAACGTACTGGCTAATATGCAGAGGCAGGTCAACCGGGCCAACGCTATTGCCGCAGCCGAAGATCAGAAGATAGCGAGCATCAATTCTGCGGCCAACGTCGTGGGCAACGACTTGGCCGCTATGCGGTCATCTTTCGGCCTATCCGTCAACCTTGGGATAGTCGGCACAGATCTCGGGGTCGTCGGTACCGACCTCAGTGTGGTAGGAACAGACAACTCGGTACTAAGCACCGACATCTCTGCCGGGAAAGGGCACTCGACATACTGCTCTCAAGTCTCGACGATGTACAGCGCAGCTCAAACCGCCGTGTCAGAAGCGCACAGCATGGTCGGTGACGCCAAAAAGGATGTCTGGCCAGATCTCCAACAAGTCCAGGACGCCATCTACGCCGCACCTGGCAACTGGGCGGCGTACTGGGACGCTCGCCGCGCCTACCCGTCGTACTCGCCGCAGAGCTCGATCCCGCCCCTCGAGACAGCGATAGCCGAGGGCAAGGCAACGATCAGCCGTGCTGTGGCTCATGTCAATGCTGACATCCGCCGGGCCAACAGTTACCTTGCCCAGGCGTACGCTATGCCCAACGACGCCCAGCGAGCCATGAAGTGCGGGCCAGCACAACGAGTCCCTGTAATCGCCCAAGTGAGCTGGGGTCGTTGAGGCCTGTGCGGTCGGCTCACCGGCAAAACGTTCGTCTGCCACGTCCCAAAGCTCGGGCATAACTCGCAGGTACCCCTTAGAAGTCAACGCGGCATAGGTAGTGGTAACCAAGCCGAGCCTGACAACCGAAAGGAAGGGTGATTATGAGCAAGCACCTCGCGGAAGCGTGCTCCGGTACTTCGCAGGAGGCTGGCATCACGGCCAGGAGCGGCGAAGCCCGGTGGTCTATGTGGGCGCTTGGCTGCTCTATTGAACAAGGCGTCTTCTCCAACGAGCGGCTCATCCACTTCCGAGACGCAGACGGTGAGCATCAATCTGCTCTCGTGGATC
>JAJZYO010000404.1 GCA_021798075.1 Actinomycetes bacterium | reverse complement strand
TTTATCGCGAGGATTGCGTCGTAGGCGTTCATGGCGTCGCGCACGACGGCAGCGTTCGCCTGGTAGTTGGCTTGGGCAGCCTCGAGGCCGACCATCTCTGTCGCCATGTCGACGGCGGGCCTGGAGATGTAGCCGGCCTTGTTGGCCTTCGGGTTGCTCGGGTCGTACTGGAGCACGCCTTTGGCCGAACCGAGGGCAATCGCCCCGACCCCGACACCAGCGCCTGGCCCGCCGGGCGCAGTTGGCACGGCGTCTATGTACTCAGGACGGTAAACGGGCTTGCCGGGCGTGGACTGGTCGTTGGCGTTGGCGATGTTGCCGCCGATGGTGTCCAGCCACGTCTGGTCGACATTGAGCCCGGAGCCGGCGATCGGGAGGACGCCGAAGGTGCTCACAGCGTGCCACCACCTGAGGCTGCCATGGCGTCGTTCAGGATCTGGAACTGGGTGGAAAGAGCGTCGGACACCGCTTGGGCCTGCACCTGGTAGCCGGACATGTCGACCATCTCATGGGCGAGATCGACGTTGTTGCCGTTGGTGCCCGCCGGCGCAGGTGACAGGCCTGTCGTCGGGGTGAGCGTGGCTGTCCCACCACCGGCCATCGCCGCCCGGAGCGAGCTCTCGAAGTCGTAGGTCTTCGCCGTGTAGCCAGGGGTCTGGTCGTTGGCCACGTTCCCGGCCGCCACCTGCTCGGCCTGCCCGAGGTTGTCCAGGGCGTAGCCGAGCACGCCGATCGTGAGGCTCAAGTCGCCGCTCCCTTCTCGCGCATGCGTTTCCTATCGGCAAGTCCCGTACACAAAGCCCTGCTGCCTCGACTGGCGACGCCCGAGCGCTCGTTTGCTGGCCCAGCCGGCATAGGCGGAGGTGGTGGCTTTTGGATCGCTACTTGTCTCTCCGGGAGCGCAATGGCAGCGCGACGCCCTACAAGTTCGCGACAGCGACAGCCTCGAAGACCCCAGGCGGTTCGAGAGAGGGCCCGATGGGGCGCTCGACGTGCTCGGGCCGGAGCCAAAGCGGTACGTCCTGGTCGAGGAGTCCAAGCCGACGCCGGTGATGGACTGACGACGGCCCGGCAAAGCGACGGCAGCCGGGCTTATTCGGCCAGCCCCACGTCCTTACGCTGCTCGGCGCACGTAAGGCACGGGCACCGCTCCGAGGCCCAACACCAGCGGCACTGACGGCCAGCGAACCTGTCGGTGGCCGTGAAGCCCTTCCAGATTTGGCGCCAACGGTGCCCGAACAATGGGCAGAGGACATGGCGGGCCAGCCAGTTGACCGGGACCCCTGCGACGAAGTGGGGCCACATATGCACGTACGGAGGTGCGAGGCCGCGCTCGTACCACCGCGGTCGATCGCTGGCGCCCCTGTTGCTGAGCATCGTGAGGTACCTATGCCGGCTGGGCGGCGAACTTGGCCAGGTCCCTATGCGGCTCTGCCGGCATAGGTAGAGGTGATGGCCACAACCCGGAACCGCTACGCGACCGCTACCGAGGTGAGCCCCGAACGCTCCAGGACCGAGATAGAACGCTCCCTGCGCCGGTTCGGCGCAACCGGCTTCGGTTATGCCTGGTCCGGGACCACCGCCACTATCGCCTTCCATCTCGGCGGCCTCACTGTCCGGGTCGCCGTGCCGCTACCCAGCCCCGACGACGACGGGTTCCACCGCACGCCGACAGGGCGCCGGCGCACCGACCGTCAAGCCGAGGAAGCCTACGAGGCCGAAGTCAGACGGCGTTGGCGCTCGTTGGCAGCGATCATCAAAGCCAAGCTGGTCGCTGTCGAGGACAATATCTCGACCATCGAGCAGGAGTTCTTGGCCCATATCGTGCTCCCGAGCGGCCAGACGATAGGAGAGTGGGCCGGCCCTCAGTTGGCCCGCGGCGAGCCGCTGCCGCCGCTGCCGACGCCGCCCCGGGCACTGCCGCCAGGCAGTTAGCTGGCGGGCGCCCAGGAACGCAGGACCGTCGCACGCCATCTCCTGGAGTTGGCTGGTGGTAGGGCAACGTGGCGGCAAACGGTAGTGTAGTGTATTGGCGAACGGTAGCCTACATAGGTGGCCAATGGTATAGTATAAGCCTGTGGACTACCGTCGGCGGATCATCGACGACGAGCTCGACGAGCTCATGACCGGTCTTCCGGCCATCGCCTTGGAGGGTGCGAGAGGCGTGGGGAAGACGACCACTGCAACAAGGCGCTCTGGTGCCGTCTTCCAGCTGGACGACCCAGACCAGCTGGAAGTCCTCAGCGCCGACCTCTCGCAGCTCGGTGCTGAGCCAGGCACGGTCGTAATCGACGAATGGCAACGGCACCCGCCCGTTTGGGACTACGTACGCCGGCAGGTGGACGCCGGGGCGCCGCCGGGCCGGTACGTCCTCACAGGAAGCGCCTTACCCGCTGAGGCGCCCGCACACTCTGGGGCCGGACGAATCGTCCAGCTCCGGATGCGGCCGCTCTCCCTTGCCGAACGTGGCCTCGGCGACCAGACGGTCAGCCTCCGAGAGCTGCTCTCCGGCGAACGCCCACCTGTGGGCGGGACGACGGAGGTAGCGCTGCGCGACTACGTGGAAGAAATCCTCGCCTCCGGGTTCCCGGGTATCCGGCGGCTCGCCGGGAGGGCACGTCGTGCCCAGCTCGACAGCTACCTGGCCCGGGTAGTCACCCGCGACTTCACCGACCAGGGCCTACGTGTCCGCCGGCCCGCCACGTTGCGCGCCTGGCTCGCCGCCTACGCCGCAGCAACCGCTACGACCGCCAGCTACAGCGCCCTGCTCGACGCGGCAACCGTGGGCGAGGCGGACAAGCCGGCGAAGACGACGACCATCGCCTACCGGGACGTGCTCAACCAGCTCTGGCTCCTTGACCCCGTGCCTGGGTGGTTGCCCGGGTATGGGCACCTGAGCAGGCTCACGCAAGCCCCCAAGCACCACCTGGCAGATCCTGCCCTAGCCGCCAGCCTTCTTGGTGCCGACGCCCGCACTCTCCTTCGCGGGGAGCCTGTCGGCCCGGTGATCCCTCGCGACGGGAGCCTTCTTGGGGCGCTCTTCGAGTCGCTCGTAGCCCAAAGCGTCTGCTTGACGAACTGGAAGCTCCCAGGGAAGACCGTCCTCTACTGGGCGTCCCAAGCGCCTTCGACGGCGCCAAAGTACGTCGTACCAGCCCCCGACGGCACTTGGCAGCTGTCGTACCCGCCTGGTTAGTGGCGGCAGCTCCTCGGCTCAAGCCCACGCTGCGCACAGCGGCACA
>JAJZYO010000403.1 GCA_021798075.1 Actinomycetes bacterium | reverse complement strand
GAGCTGATGGTCGTCCTACTCATCATCGGCATCCTGATGGCCATTGCCATCCCGACCTACCTCTCGGAGCGCAACAAGGCCCAGAACACTGCGGCGCAGACCACGGACCGCAACGCCCTGACGGCCGTGCAGGCCGTCTACGCCTCGCAGAACGCCTATGTCATCCCGCCCAGCTCGACGGCCACCAGCTTCCCCGCCTACATGACCACGCAGGAGCCAGCGCTCAAGTGGAGTGCCTCCTCGGTGAACGCGCTCAACTCGGTGTCGGTGGCGACGTTCGACTCCGACAACACCACCGGCACGCCGCAAGACCAGTCCATCGTCTTGACGGCGTGGACACCGACCGGAGGCGGGACCTGTTGGTCGGTCGCACAGATCAACTACACGGGCTCGAGCTCCGGCCTGTCGCCGGGCACCTACTACAACAAGGGTGCGGCTGCCAGCGGCGGCTGCACTGCCACCGCACCCACGACCACCACGGGCTGGGGCTCCAGCTGGGCCACAGCCGGCTAAGGACGAGTAGTGGACATCGAGCGCGCGCCACTGGGCGGGGCTGACCCCGGAGCTGACTACTCAGGTGCAGCCACCCTGGCGTCGGTACGCCTGTCCCGGGTCACACTGGGCGGCTACTCCCCCGCCCAGGTCGAGGACCTGCGCAGGCGCGCGCTCAACACCATCGCCTACTTGGAGGCACAGGTCGAGGCGCTCCAGGTGCAGCTCCAGGGCATGCGGGCCGCCTTGGAGGCCGGCCTCGGGCCCGACGCCCTCGCCAAGGGGCTCGTGTTCCTCGCCAAGGCGCTGCGCGACAGCTTCAGCGAGGGCCAAGACCTCGAACGTGCCTGGGCCGCAGAAGAACTGGCCGTCATCGTCTCGGGGCCACCAGAGGCCTCCGACGAACATGCCCGTGTTTTCCCGTCACGGCTGGCCGAGCTCGTCGGCCCGCCGCCGGCCGGCCGCAGGCTCGTCGCCGGCCAGTTCGTGGCTGCGACTTCCTCTGTGCCCCCGGAGGTGGCAATGCCTGCGCAGCGGCCTCGTAGCTGCGACCTGCCCCACGAGGGCCCCGAAGAAAGGTCAGAAGAGAAGTGCGCGTTCTAGGGAGCGGGCCGGGGGCCCAGAAGACAGCCGAGGCCTTGGGGCTGGAGCTGGACGAGCTACCAGCCCCGGGAGAGGCACAGTACGTCGCTGTCCTGGAAGGACCGGGCGCCTGGGCCGGCTACCAGTCCCTGGTCGAGGCCGGCGTCGCCCCCCTGGCCCTGGTCGCATGGCAGGTGCCCTCGATCGTCCTGGCGCGCCTCGCCGCCGAGTCGCCGCCACTGGTGGTCGGGGCGCCGGATGCGTGGCGGCTCCAGGTTTCCCTGGAGCAGGGCAACACCCCGGACATGATCGCCTCCCTCGAGCGCCAGGCGCGCCTGGAGGGCTATCTGGCAGTAGCACCGCAATGGCAGCGCGACGCCCTACAAGTTCGCGACCTGGCCGTCCCTGAAAGAAGGCAACCGTGACCGAGATCGAGACCCCTGGGACTGGTGCCCCTAGGACTGGGGCCGCCGGCTTCTTCGGCGGGCCTGTCAGCCGGGAGCAGCAGGCCGACATGGAGCGCCAGCTCTGGTCAACCGGCGGGCAGCGCCAGCCGGCCCCAGCGAACACTCCACCCACCGCGGCGCCAACTACGGGCGCCCCGCCTGCTGCGAGCACCATAGAGTCGCTGTGGGCCCCCGCCGAGCAGAAAGCCGGCCCTGCCCACGCCCGGCGCCAACGAGGCCGCTTGGGCCTCGAGGTTGGCAAGCCGAGGATAGGTAAGCCCAGGGCCGGTAAGCCAGGGGCCGGGGAGGCCAAGAAAGGGCTTGTCTCTGGCACGGGCGTTGTTGTCGACGGCACGGTTGCCTATCGTGCAGTGGTCGAAGCCGGTCGGGTCGTCTCCTACCGTTCATTCGAGGCCCCCGGCCCGGTGGAAGCGCTCCGGGCAGCGCTCGAGGGCACCAAGGGCGCCAAGGTCGTGGTGCTCGGCGGCCTCCTCTTCAAGGCCGACGTAGAGCTCGGGCAGCCCAACCGCTGGCGGGCAGCGCTGGCGCTGGTCGCCGCAGGGACGTCCGCCTGGCCGGCCGCCAACATCGCCGCCGTGGCCGCCGTCACAGCAGGGGCTGGCACGGCCGAGACAGGCCGCTCAGCCTTGGCCGGCCTCGAAGGCCCCGTCCCGGAAGGTTTCTGGGGAGCGCTCGAGCGTGCCGGCGCCACGGCCCGGCCGCTGCCGTTCGTGCTCGGCGACGGGGCATGGTTTGTCATCGGGCGGGAGGCGTCGTGGCTCGTCACGGTGGCCGAAGGGTGCCCGGGTGCCTATCGCGAGCTCCGGGCGGGGGCCAAGGCACTCCCCCAGGCCGCCTCCATGGCCGCGGTCGAGCTCTCCCGTCTCAGTAAGGCCGGCAACCGGGCCCAGGCGGCCCAACCGCCGGTGCACGTAGCTGGCGTGCCCGCCGGGCCACAGACGGCCGAAGCCCTGTCACGCGCCGGCCTGCGCACCGAGCCCCCGCCCCTGGAAGGCGTCGAGCGCTGGGATATCCCCGTGGTCGAGCAGGGCGCTGCGCTGCTCGCCGTGTGCGCTGCGACAGCCCCGGCGCCCCCACGGAGCTGGTACACCCCCCCCGAAGTCCTTGCCAAGGCCGCCGAGGCGCCAGCCAAGCGCCGGCGCGCCGCAGTCACGGGCTTGGTGACCGCCGTGGCCCTGGCGATAGCGGCGTCCGGCGTGCTCCCGATGCTGAAGGCCCGTCAGCAGCTCACGACTGCCAGCTCGGCTCTCCGGGCGGCGGCGGAGGACAAGGCGTCCGTGTCCAAGTGGGCCGGGCTGCGTGCCAAGGCCATCGCCGACGACCATATGGTCAGCCAGGTCAGGGGCTCCAACCCGTCCTACAGCGCTGCCCTGGCCCTGCTGACTGGCACTGCGCCAGCGGGGGCCAAGCTCACCTCCGTCGTGGCCACCCCGCCCGTGGCCTCCTCATCTGTGCCCGGCGCCGGGGGGCCGCAGGGAGCCGGAGCAGTCGACATGAACGTCCAGGCGACGGTCAAGAGCGCCACGTTCGGGCCTGTCGCCGCCTGGCAGAGCCGGCTGGAGGCCGTCGGGGCGTCCGTGCAGGTCTCATCGGAGTCCGTGCTGAAGGGCACGGTCAGCTTGACCATGACAGTCGCCATAGCCCCGAAGACGGGCGCCCAGGGACGAGGAGCCAGCTGATGCCCACAATTAAGACGCCAAGAGCCCAA
>JAJZYO010000402.1 GCA_021798075.1 Actinomycetes bacterium | reverse complement strand
CTTGCGTTAGGAAATCACTGCCGTTCGGGTACGTATCACAGCTGTTCCCGGACAGGGTGGCGGACGAGGTGCTGAGCTTCGTGCCGACCCTTCCCCCCGCAGAACGCGCCGCCGCTGCGTGGCAGCAGCTGCGGGCATGGGCCTCGCGGCGGCGCCAGGCTCCCCTGCTGCTGGCCCTCGACGACCTGCACTGGGCCGACCGGGACTCGCTGATGCTCGTGGGGCTGCTTGCTCGCCAGCGTGCCCAGTCCCGCCTCGCCATAGTCGGGACCGTGCGCCCCTGGCCAGACGAGGCCAGCGCCATGGCAAGGGCCCTGACAACGTCACAACAGGCGGAGACCTTGCCGCTGCAACCGCTCAGCCAAGCAGCCTCCCTCCAACTGGTGACGCGCCTGGCCGGGGCCGAGACAGCCCGAAAACTGGCGCCGGCGCTCGGTGAACTGTGCGCCGGGAACCCGCTTTTGTTGCATGAGCTTTGTGCCGGTGTGGCCGGCAGCCACCCTGGTTTGAGCAGCAGCGGGATCCTCCTTTCGCGCTTTACGGGGCTGAGCACCGGCGGCATGGAGTACGCGAGGGCGGCGGCGGTGTCAGGAGTGCAGTTCCGTCCCTCGGTTGCCGGCGCCGTAGCCGGCCTCGGACCAGTCGAGGCACGCCGTAGCCTCGACGACCTGTGCCGCTCCGGTTTGGTGGAAGGCATCGAGGGTGGCAAGGCCGCGTTCACCCACGCTCTCTTGCGCCAAGCCCTTTACGACGACCTACCCGAGCCTTTGCGCGCTGAGCTCCACGCTGAGACCTTTACTCACCTGGTACGAGAGCATGCCCCCGTTGGCGAGGTGGCGTGCCATGCCCTCGCTGCCCATCTGCGCAGCGAGGCAGCCGCGAGATCCTTGGCACAGGCCGGTACCGATGCGTTGCGCGGCGGTGCCTTGCAGGCGGCAGTCGACTGGTTCGAGGCCGCGCTCGAGCTGGGGCGGGATCACTGCCCACCAGAGGTGCACTTGCGCCTGGCGGAAGCCCTCGACGGTTCTGGCGCCGCAGGAAGGGCCGCGGAGGTATGCCGGCGGGCCCTCGACACCTGTGCCCGCCTGGACCAGGTCACGGTCGCAAGCCTGCAGCGGCTGCTCGGGCGGGTGCTGTTCGAGATGGGCCGTGGGGACGAGGCCGAAGAAAGCTTCGAGAAGGCTGCCGGGAGCGCACTTGCCGTGGACCGTGAATTGGCAACCCAGATCCTGCTCGAAGCCTCGTTGATAACCCTTTACGGCTCGGGCGTGCGCCGTTCGCTTTTCTTTGCCGAAAGGGCTGGCGAGCTTCTGGTTCCGGGCAGCGACGCTCAGCTGTCCGCGTGGGTCCGTGCCGCCCGGGGGCATGCGCGGTCGCTCATGGCCGATCCGGCCGGAGCGGACGAGGTCCGTGCTGCGATGGCCTCGCTGCCCTCAGGCACGGGCATGCGCGGCCTGAACGGTGCCTCGGTTTGGGGCCCTCGGCTGATCCTGCTCCAAACGGCAAAGCAAGCTGAACGCTTCGAAGAGGCGCTCGCTGCCTACGAAATGGCCATCAAGGAAGCAAAGGCGTCTCCCCTTCGGCTCTCCGAGGGGATATACGCGGTCGCGCACGCAGACACCGTCGCCAGGCTCGGCCGGATCGCCGAGTCACGCAACATCCTGCTGGCAGCGGATGACGACTCGCCATGGTTTGCGGTGTGCCGTCCCTGGGCCCATGTGGGCCTCGCGTACACGAACTACGAACTGGCAGACTTTGCCCAGGCGGCCTACTACTGCGAGAAAGTCGAGAGCGCCATCGGCGAAGCCGACGCCACCCTACCGCCGCTGCGGTTCTGGTTGTGGTATGTCCGGTCAGGGCTGCACCTCGCCGCCGGTGACACTGCATCAGCCGCTCGGCTGGCGGAGCGGGCGGAGGCTGGCGCCGAGGCCTGCGGCGTCGCAGAGCCGTGCTTCCCGTGGCATTCGGCGGCCATACAGGCATACCTCGCGGCTCGCCGCTTTTCGGACGCCGAGCGCTGCGTGGCCCGTTTGGAGCAGCACTGTGAACAGATCCCTTGTCGCTGGCCGAGGACGGTGGCGGCCCGTGGCAGGGCACAGCTGGCGGAGCTCGCCGGCGATCACGAGGCAGCATCGCAATGGTTTGAGCAGGCGTGCCAGTGGCAAAGGGATTTACCGATGCCCCTTGTGAAGGCAGAAACCTTGATATATTATGGCGCTTTCTTGCGACGCCGACGGTTTTCTAGCCAAGCACGGCAGGTCCTGGGGGAGGCGGTGCACATAGCGTTGGCATGTGGCGCCCGGCGCCTGGAAATAGCCGCAACCGAAGAGCTGCACCTCTCGGGTGGCCGGCGGCGCTACCGCGAGAGCACGACACCGGACCAGCCGGCCTGGGACGACCGCATCACACCGGCGCAGCGACGAGTGGCCGCGCTGGCAGCCGAGGGCTTGACGAACGAAGAGATCGGCCGGCGGCTGTTCATCTCGGCGCGTACCGTCGAGCACCACTTGAGCAGTGTCTATGCGGCTCTCGGGCTCTCGGGCCGCCGCCAGCTGCGAGCAAGTGACCGAGTGGCCCCCCCGGGACCATGACGGCGCTCAAACCTTGCACTTGCTCGGGATGCCTGTCACCTGCACCCAATGGGTCTTCGGCCCGAACCGCCTGTAGGTATTGCAGGCGGCCATCGGGTGCTTCAGGTCCAGCGGACAGGCAGACAAGCAGGCGTGGTAGTCCTTGAAGCATCCACAGCCGTAATTGCAGCAGTACTCGGTTTCCAGCTTGCAGAGCTCGTTGCACAGTGCACTTTGCCCGAGGCCGGTCCCAAAGGAGGCCGCACCGTCGATTACACCATTGACGAGGGTGCCTCCCAGTTCCAACGGCGACAGCACCAGGGGTGCCAATACACCGGCGGCCGTCGACGCTGTGCTGGCCCCCATCAGGCCGAGGCCACTCGAAAATAGCGAGGCCGCGAAGCCGACGGCCACCCATTCCGGCGCCGCCACGACAGCCGCAGGCAGCGTGGCCAGGGCGATGCCCACGCCGAGCGCGAAGCCGCACAGGTCGCTGCAGGCGTAGCCGGTAGCGACATGGTCGGGGAGCGCCGCGGGGACGTCTTCGCCCAGCTCCCCAACGGCCGAGTGGTGAGCAGGAGCCGAGGCACTGGCGGCAGAGCGCAGCTGCGGCACAGGCGAGCTGACCACCCGGCCCGAGCTGACCCCCGCCACCTCGACGAAGTGACCTCGCTCGTCGAGCA
>JAJZYO010000401.1 GCA_021798075.1 Actinomycetes bacterium | reverse complement strand
TCTACATCATTGACCTCAACCAGACCCTCCAGAGGCTCGAGGTCGCCTATTCCTTTGTGAGGGACCTCGTGGCCGACGGGGGCACGGTACTGTTCGTGGGTACCAAGAAGCAGGCGCAGGACCCCATAGAGCGCTTCGCCAAGCTCTGCGGCATGCCCTATGTCAACGAACGTTGGCTCGGCGGGATGCTCACCAACTTCGGCACGATCTCCGGTCGCGTAGGCAAGATGCAGGAGTTCGAGCGCATGCGCCGGGCGGGCGACTTCGAGGCGATGCCCAAGAAGGAGGCGCTCGTCCACACCCGCGAGCTCGAGAAGCTCGAGCGCAACCTGGGTGGTATCCGCACCATGTCGCGCTTACCGGACGCCGTTTTCATCATCGACATCAAAAAAGAGCACATCGCGGTGTCCGAAGCCAACAAGATGGGCATCCCCATCCTTGCGGTGGTGGACACCAACTGCGACCCCGACACGGTCCAGTTCCCCATACCGGGCAACGACGACGCCATCCGCAGCGGGACGATCATGTGCCGCGTGGTTGCCGAGGCAGTTCAAGAGGGCCGCTTCGTCGCCTCTCGCCGCACCAACCAGGCAGCAGGCGGGCCCCCGCCGGCGCCCTCAGGGGTGCATGCCGGCGCTCCAGGTCCCGCCGAGGTGGCGGGCCGCGCTCCGGCTGAGCCCGCCATCCCGGTGACGGCCGTTACGGTGCCGGGAGGCCCAGTCGAGACCGCTGGGCCAGTCGAGACCGCTGGGCCAGTCGAGACCGCTGGGCCAGTCGAGACCGCTGGGCCAGTTGAGACGGTTGGAACAGTGGAGCCGCAGGCGGAGCCCACCGAGGCCTCGGCCGAGGCCGAGAGCTCGCCGGCGGCGGGCGCTGCCACGAGCAACGCAAGCTAAGTTAGGAGCCCACCATGCCAGAGTTCACTGCCAAGGACGTCCAAGCGCTGCGCAACCTGACCGGCGCCGGCATGCTCGACGCGAAGCGCGCGCTCACCGAGAGCGGCGGCGACCCCCAAGAGGCCGCCAAGTGGTTGCGCGAGCGCGGGCTCGGCAAGGCCGCCGAGCGTGCGGGCCGCGAGAGCGCCGAGGGCGCGGTTGCCGTTTCCTACGACCGGAACGCCAACGCCATGGCGCTGGTCCAGCTACGGGCAGAGACCGACTTTTCGGCCAAGAGCCCCGACTTCGTCAACCTCGTCAACGACCTGGCCGCTCTCGTCGCCGCCGAGGGCGAGGAGGCGGTGGACCAGCGCAAGGCCGCCATCGAGGACCTCAACATCGCGACACGTGAAAACGTCCAGCTCGGTGACGTCGTCCGTTTCCAAGCTGCCCCCGGTAACGCCCTCGGCTCGTACCTCCACGTACAAAACGACCGAGGGGTCAACGGGGTGATCGTGGAGGTGGCCGGCGGGGACGAGGAGCTCGCCCACGACATAGCGGTCCACATAGCCTTCGGGAGGCCCAAGTACCTCGTCCGGGAAGACGTCCCCGACGAGGAGGTCCGCGCCGAACGCGAGACTCTCGAGGCAGAGACTCGCCGCGAGGGGAAGCCGGAGGCCGCGCTTCAGAAGATCGTTGAGGGCCGGTTGGCCGCCTGGTACAAGCGCATGCCAGGCGGGGTGCTGCTCGAGCAGCCCTTCGCCAAGGACGACAAGCGTACGGTCGCCCAGGTCCTCGGCAAAGCGACGATCGTGCGCTTCTCCCAGGTCCTGATCGGCAGCTGAGCCGTGGGCCGGCCGGGCGCGCCCTGGGCGCGCGTCGTGCTCAAGATCTCGGGTGAGGCGTTGGCGAGCGACGCCGCGGACGAGGTGATCGACGGGCGCGTCGTCGAACGCTTGGCCCGAGAGGTGGCCAACGCGCGCGCCGAGTTCGGCACGGAGATCGCGATAGTGGTCGGCGGCGGCAACATCTGGCGTGGGGCCACGGGCTCGGCGAGCGGTATGGACCGGGCCACGGCCGACTACATGGGGATGCTCGCTACCGTCATCAACGCGCTCGCTCTTCGTGACGCCCTCGAGCGCCAGGGCCAGCCGACGCGCGTGCAGACGGCAATAGGCATGTCTGAGCTGGCCGAGCCCTACATCCGTCTCCGCGCCATCCGCCACCTCGAAAAAGGCAGGGTGGTGTTGTTCGCAGCGGGGACGGGCAACCCGTTTTTCACCACCGACACGGCGGGGGCGCTGCGGGCGGTCGAGATCGGTGCCGACATCCTCTTGAAGGGGACCCACGGGGACGTCGACGGCGTCTACACTGCCGACCCGCGGGTGGACCCGACCGCGCTGTTGTTGCACGAGATCGGCTATTCGGAGGTGCTCGAAAAGGACCTCCGGGCCATGGACCTGACCGGCATCACGCTGTGCAAGGAGAACTCGCTACCGATCCTGTACTTCAGCATCGGGAAAGTGGGCAACTTGCGCAGCGCCTTGGCCGGCGAGGAGATAGGTACGCTTATCCACTGATGGCAGGCACTCTCGTAGACGTTGCTATCGAGGACTGCCGGGACCGGATGTCCCGGGCGGTGGAGCACACCAAGGGCGAGTTCGCTGCCATTCGCACTGGCCGTGCTGCCCCGGGCCTCGTCGAGAAGTTGAAGGTCGAGTACTACGGGGCCGAGGTGCCGCTGCAGCAGCTGGCCGGGTTCCACGTGCCCGAAGCCAGGGTCCTCGTGATCACCCCTTACGACAAGAGCCCCGCGGTCTTGAAGGCGATCGAAAAGGCCCTCATGTCCTCGGACCTCGGGGTGATGCCCAGCAACGACGGTTCCGTCGTGCGGCTGGTGTTCCCCGTGCTCACCGAGGAGCGCCGCAAGGAACTGGTGAAGGTTGTCCACCACAAGGCGGAGGAGGGCAGGGTTGCCGTGCGCAACGCGCGCCGCAACGCGCGCAAAGAGCTCGAGGGCCTGGAGCGTGACGGCGAGCTGTCATCCGACGAGCTCGAGCGGGCCGAAAGGGAGCTGGACAAGCTCACCCATGACCAGACCGCCGAGATCGACCGCGTGCTCGCCCACAAAGAGCAGGAACTCCTCCACGATTAGTCCCGTACTGGTAGTCCCGTACTGGTAGTCCCGTACTGGGCCTCGAGCCGAGGAGACGCTGTTGCGCTTACTGCGGGCTAAAGCCTGGGCGCGCGTCGTGCCTTCACCCGAACTGGCACCCGAACTGGCACCCGAACCGGGCCCCCAGGCGATCGAGCCGGGGGGTTGGGGTGGTGCCGGCGTGCCGGCCTACTACGACCCGGGGGCCCCGACTGACCCCGGTGTAACGA
>JAJZYO010000400.1 GCA_021798075.1 Actinomycetes bacterium | reverse complement strand
CCCTCCACGGTAAAGGGCACGTTGTCGATGTCGACCGTCTGGCCGACTGGGTTGAAAAGGCCTAGCTCTTGCGCCGTGGTCTGGCCGAGCACCACGACGTTGGCGGCGTGGGCCATGTCCGAGGAGGTGAACCAGGAGCCTTCGGCCATCGTGCGGCCGCGCACCGACAACCACTGCGGGGTCGAGCCGTAAACGGTGGTCGTCCAGTTGTTGTTGCCCGCCACCAGGGTGGCGAAGGCCTGCACCTGGGGGGCGACGCCGGCTATGCCCGGGCAGTCCCTGAGAGGTGGAGCCGAGGGGATGAAGAGAACCGGCGCCTGCCCGGCCGAGGCCGGGCCGGCGCCGAACGGTGGCGTTTAGCCTGCCGATTGGCCTCCCTCGGGGCCCTCTTCGAAATTCGGGGCGTAACCGTAATCGGCCGAGTAGTCCCCGGGCTCGAAGGTGGTCCCGCCGCCGTCGGTGCCGGTACCACTGCCGATACTGGCTAGCCAGGCCGCCAGATCCTCGGTCCCCGGCTCCTCGTCGGAAGTCCAGAAGGTCATGCGCTGCACCTCCGGGGCGTCCACCACCACGTCCCGGTACCTGGTCATGCCTGTGCCGGCAGGTATCAGCTTGCCGATGATGATGTTTTCCTTCAAGCCGAACAGCTGGTCGGAGCGGCTCTCTATGGCGGCCTCCGTGAGCACTCTCGTCGTCTCTTGGAACGAGGCTGCCGAGAGCCAGCTGTCGGTCGCCAGCGATGCCTTGGTTATGCCCATCAGCTCGGGCCGGCCTTCGGCCGGGCGCTTGCCTTCTTGGACCAGCTGGCGGTTGACTTCCGCAAAGTAGCGGGAGTCGACCCGCTCACCGGGTAGGAACGGCGACTCGCCCTGCTCAGCGACGAGCACACGGCGCAGCATCTGGCGCACGATCAGCTCGATGTGCTTGTCGTGGATCGACACGCCCTGGTCGCGGTAGACCTGCTGGACTTCGTCGACGAGGTACTGCTGGGTCTCCCGGATGCCCTTGATCTCGAGCAGTGCTTTGGGGTCGCGCGGCCCCTCGACGATCGGGTCACCGGCGGCAACCTCGCCGCCTTCGCGGATCCCGTCGGCCAGCTTGGAACGGAGCGAGACCGTGTAGACGTCCTCGCTACCGTCGTCACCGACGACCACCACCCGGCGGCTGTTGTCCTCCTCGGTGATCCGGGCCACACCCGAAGTGCGGGCCAGCACCGCCGCCCCCTTGGGCGTACGGGCCTCGAACAGCTCCACGACCCTCGGGAGGCCGTGGGTGATGTCCTCGCCCGCTATGCCCCCGGTGTGGAAGGTACGCATGGTGAGCTGGGTACCGGGCTCTCCGATCGACTGGGCGGCGATCACACCGACGGCCTCGCCGAGCTCGATCGGCTGGTCGGCCGCGAGCGAACGCCCGTAGCACATGCCACAGATGCCGTGCTGTGACTCGCACGTGAGCACCGAGCGCACCATCACTTCCTGGACGACCGGGTCGTCACGGAGCGCCTCCATCAGGGCGACGTCGACCTGCGTGCCCGCCTCCACGACGGAACCGTCGGACATGGTGACGTCACGTGCCAGGACCCGGCCGTCGAGGCGGGTCTCCAAGTAGTAGCGCGCCTTTTCGTCGTCAGGGCGCACGTTGCGCACCCAGATCCCCCGCGTGCTGCCGCAGTCGTCTTCGCGCACGATCAGTTCTTGGGCGACGTCCACCAGTCGGCGGGTGAGGTAACCCGAGTCTGCCGTCCGCAAGGCGGTGTCGGCGAGGCCCTTGCGGGCGCCGTGGGTCGAGATGAAGTACTCGAGGACCGAGAGCCCTTCCCGGAAGCTCGACACGATCGGCCGTGGGATCATCTCACCGCGGGGGTTGGAGACGAGGCCCTTCATCCCGGCGATCTGGCGCACCTGCTGAGGGTTGCCCCGGGCCCCGGAGTCGACCATCATGTCGAGGGGGTTGAAGGGGATCCGGCGCAGGCTTTCCTCCATGGCCTTGCCCACCTCGGAGTTGGCCGTGGTCCAGATCTCGATCTCCTTCTGGCGGCGTTCGTCGTCGGTGATGATGCCACGTTTGAACTGGCTCTCCGCCTTCTGAGCATCGTCTTCATGGCGGGCTATGATGTCCGCCTTACTGGCGGGGACCTTCACGTCCTCCATGGAGATCGTGAGCCCCGACTGGGTCGCGTAGCGGTAGCAGAGCTCCTTTATCTTGTCGAGGCTGTCCGCCACGGTCACCCGGGGGTAGTTGCTGGCCAGCACTTCCACGATGAGGCCGACGCTGTGGGCCTTCTTGCCCACGAGGGTGTTGACGAAGGGGAAGCCCTCCGGCAGGGCCGTGTTGAACATGGCCCGACCGGGCGTGGTCACGATCTCCTCGTAGCCCTTGCCGTCTTCCTCGGCGCTCGCCTCTTCAGGACGTAGCGGGCGACGCCACACGATCTTCGCGTGCAGGTCGACCGCGCCGCTGTCGAGGGCGTGGCGGATCTCGTGGAGGTGGCGGAACACCCTGCCTTCCCCCTTTGCCCCCTCCCGGAGGAGGGTCAGGTAGTAGGCGCCGAAGACCATGTCCTGTGTGGGCGTGACGATCGGCCGCCCGGTGGCAGGCGAGAGGATGTTGTTGGCCGACAGCATCAAGATGCGCGCCTCGGCTTGTGCTTCTGCCGAGAGCGGGAGGTGGATGGCCATCTGGTCGCCGTCGAAGTCGGCGTTGAACGCCGTGCACACGAGGGGGTGGATCTGGATGGCCTTGCCCTCCACGAGCACCGGCTCGAAGGCCTGGATGCCGAGGCGGTGCAGCGTCGGCGCCCGGTTGAGCAGCACCGGGTGCTCCTTTATCACTTCTTCGAGCACGTCCCAGACCTGGGTCCGGCGGCGCTCCACCATGCGCTTGGCCGACTTGATGTTTTGCGCCAGCTCCAAGTCCACCAGGCGTTTCATGACAAACGGCTTGAACAGCTCGAGCGCCATCTGCTTGGGCAGGCCGCACTGGTGAAGCTTCAAGGTGGGGCCCACCACGATGACGGAGCGGCCCGAGTAGTCGACCCGCTTGCCGAGGAGGTTTTGGCGGAAGCGCCCCTGCTTGCCCTTCAGCATGTCCGAGAGGCTCTTCAGCGGCCTGTTGCCCGGCCCGGTGACCGGCCGGCCCCGCCGGCCGTTGTCGAACAGGGCGTCGACGGCTTCTTGCAGCATGCGCTTCTCGTTGTTGACGATGATCTCGGGCGCGCCGAGGTCGAGGAGCCGCTTCAGGCGGTTGTTCCGGTTGATGACCC
>JAJZYO010000399.1 GCA_021798075.1 Actinomycetes bacterium | reverse complement strand
GAGGGCGCGGACGCGTTCGCGGGCGAGGGTGAGGTCAGCGGCGTCGATGGCCCGGGCGACGCCACTCGCGGCGTCCCCGAGGGCACGCCCCCCGCTCGTCACCAGTACCGCCAGCGCCGCGCTCGGAACCGCCAGCCCGGAGGCCGCGGCGACAGCCGCCCCAGCGGCGCAGTAAATGGCCCCGCTCAGGCGCCGGTCGCGGTAGAGGGCCTTCTCCAAGGCGTTCATCAATGAGCCGAAAGCGCGGAGCGGGTGGACCTCGTCCGGCGGTTCCCCGAGGGCCCGGTCCAAGAAGTACCCGGCAGCGAGCGCGACCGAGCGGCGCCAGGCTGCGTGGCTGCGCGGCTTTGGGTGCCCGCCCATGGCCGTCACGCTCATCGCCCTGCCGCCAGGAGCGAGCACGTTTCGCAGGCCACGCCGGCGGCCCCGAGCACGTCACCGGTGAAGCCCCCGATGCGGCGGCGGGCGAGCAACAACACGGCGGCGCCCGCCGCCCAGCCCGCCAAGATGGCGCCGGCACCCCGACGGCCGGCGGCCAGGGAAGCGGCGACCAGCGCCACCCCCGCGCCTCCTGCCCCGGCCGCCGCCGCCAGGTCCTTGCGGCTGCCGATGGGCAAGAAGGCGCTGGCGAGCCCGGCTTGGCGGGCATAGGGGAGAGCTCGCGCCCCGAGGGCCATGAGCGAGCGAGAAGAGCAGTAAACGGAGGCCAGCACGAGAGCCGAGGGGTGGAGCGTGCCAAAGGCCGCAGCCTTGGCGAGCACCGCCGTGGAGACGGCGGTGATGGCAAAAGAACCAACTTGGGGCTCGGCCATTATCTCCAGGCGCGCCCGCTTGGGCGCGTGGGCGAGCAACCCATCGGCGGCGTCCGCCAACCCGTCGAGGTGAAGGGCGCCCGTCAGAGCGCAATCGGCCACCACCATGAGGGCACCAGCGACAGGGGCCGGCAGCACCCGGCGGGCGTGGAGCCAAGCGGCCCCCAATAACATCCCCATGCCTGCCCCAACTGTCGGGAACCACGCCAGGGCCCGGGGCGTGGGCATGCCTTGCCCGCCGCCGAAGGGCGTGAGGAAGCCGAGCGCCGCCTTCAAGTCCGAGGACGCGCTCATAGCCGAGCCGCGGTCGAGGGTGGGCGTTGGAGCGCCAGGACGTGGCCAGCTACGACGAGGAAAGCATCGGCCGCGTGCTCGGCGAAGACCGTGTTGACGCGGCCGAGGAGGTCCCGGTAATGGCGGGGAAGCGGCTCGGCCGGCACGATGCCGGACCCCACCTCGTTGGAGACCGCTACGGCCAGGCCCGGCCGCTCGCCAGCGAGGCAGGCTGTCCCGGCCGCCGACCGCATGATCGTGGCGTCGTCCCAGCCCGCCTCCATCATGTTGGAGACCCACAGGGTGAGGCAGTCGACGACGACTGTCGTGCTGGGCCTCAGGCGTTCGAACGCCTCGGGGAGATGGAGCGGCTCTTCCAGCGTGCGCCAGGCCTCAGGCCGCTCGGCTCGGTGGGCGGCCACCCGGGCTGCCATTTCCTCGTCTCTCGGCTCCGCTGTCGCGAGAAAGGTGACTGGCGCCTGGGTGGGGTGAGCCCGCGCGAGGCCGACCGCCAGTGCCGATTTCCCGCACCTAGCGCCGCCGAGCAGCAGTGTGAGCATTTTAGAGCTCGGTACCTTTAGCTACGAGCATCGTGGGCGGCGCTGCCTTCGGGCCCGGGACGTCCGGCTCGGCGGTCATAGGGCTCATTTGGCGAGCACGCGGGCTATCAGGCCGACAAAAGCCTCGATGGAGTGCGGGCCCCACTCCTGGGCAAACGAGTCGTTGACTGGTACTACGTGATGGAGCTTCACCGCCCGCAACAAGCTGAAACCAGGCCGTTTTGCGAACGAGGACGCCGTTTGGTGGCAGCAGACGGTGTCGGCGAGGAACACATAGTCCGGGTTCTCCTTCAGCACGTACCCGGCCGAAACTTGAGGCCACATGGTGCCTTTCCCCGCTGGGTCCGCGATGTCTTCCAGGCCGAAAAGCGACAGCTCGACACCCATAAAGGTCTTGGAAGTAGCGGTGTAATAACCGGGGCCGAGCTCGATGTAATAGGTATCGCCTTCGCCGCGGCCTCTGGCAGAGCGCACGGCGGCCGCCACATGGGCCGCGAGGGATCTCTCTACCGCCCTCGCTCGGGCAGCGTGCCCCGTCACCTGGCCGAGCTCGGCTAGTTGCCCGTCGACCTGCGCCATCGTGGCCGCGGGCGGTAGCAGCAGGGTGCGGATGTGGAGGTCCGCCAGCTGGCGGATGAGCGAACCTTCACTGAAGGCGAACACAACGAGGTCGGGGTGGAGGTACAGGTAAGCCTCGGCGCTCAACTCGTACCCGGTCAACTTGGTGCGCGGCGCGCTAGGTGGCCAGGTCGAATATTTGTCCACCCCTACGACCTGTTTGCCCGCCCCGATGGCATAGAGCATCTGTGTCGCGCTGGCCGAGAGGCTGAGGATCCGCTCGGCCGGCGCTGGCGGGGAGGCCGAGGCCGGCAGCGGCACGAGAGGCGCAAAGGTGGCGACGATGCAGGCGGAAATTGAAACCAGGACTGCTGCCCACCGTCTTTTCATGGCGCTCCTCCTTATGGCCGAGGGGATTGCCGGACGACAGGGCGACCCTGCGACCAGCGCGTTACCTCGACGTGCTCGGTCACTTCCCACGGGCCAGGCGACCTGGCTTGCCCTCTACCGGACGGGTAAAGGGACGACAGTTGCGGGACAGCACCGGCCTCTCACCGGATTTCGCTGACCAGTGGGTTGCTGCCGGGGACTCTACACTGCCGCTCCGGCTAAGTGCAACGGGTGTGTGGCGAGGCGCGGGCCACGAAGCGTTCCGCAAGTTCAGGGGTTCCGGCTATGTGCTGGTGGAGGTAGCTGGCGAAGAGGCCCTCGCCGGCGAAGCCTCCCCGGCCCGTGCCGAACCGGCCGGTAAGGGCGAGCGCGCCGCCGGCGGGTGCCGTCTCGGAGCGGTGGAACTCATGCCCGCGAAGCACCGTACCCTCCGGCCCGAAGAGGCTCGCTCGTCGCAGGGTGGCCTCCCGGTAGCCGATGGCAAGGTGTTCGGTCATGCGTGCGTGCACCCCTTGGAGCGCACCTGACATGCGGGCGCCGTCGAGGGACTCGCAGAGGAGGAGGAGGCCGCCGCACTCTGCCCAGGTGGGGAGGCCGTCCCTCACACGCTCGCCCAGTTGTGCGAGGAGGGTGCGGTTGGCGCTCATCTCGGTAGCGAAGACCTCGGGGAAGCCGC
>JAJZYO010000398.1 GCA_021798075.1 Actinomycetes bacterium | reverse complement strand
TCGTGCATAGCCCACCAGCGCGCGCCATTTGTCTTGCTCTATCTCGGCTCGCCGTCTCGGTCCACTACAGAGCTTGCAGGGACCTGGTTTGTGGAGGCAGTAAACTCGCCCTCTTGTGAGTGGTCCTGACGCGGTCTTGGTTACGGGCGGTGCCGGTTTCGTGGGTGCGACGCTGGTGCGCCGGCTAGTCGCGAGCGGGCACCGGGTCCGGGTGCTTGACAACCTCAGCACCGGCGCAGCGGCGCACCTGGCGGGCGTGGACGCCGAGCTGGTCGAGGGCGATATCCGCGATGCGGGCACGCTCGACAAGGCGCTCGCGGGCATGGGGGCGGTCATCCACCTCGCCGCCGCCGGCTCGGTTGTCGGGTCCGTACAGGATCCCGCGGGGAACTTCGACGTCAACGTGCTCGGCACGTTCCAAGTCCTAGACGCCGCCCGGAGAGCAGGCATCGAGCGTGTGGTGCAGGCCTCGACTGGAGGCGCCCTGATCGGGGATGCCACGCCACCGGTCAGCGAGCGGTCGCTGCCCAAGCCGATCTCACCCTATGGAGCGAGCAAGCTGGCCGGTGAGGGTTACGCGCATGCGTTCGCCAAGACGTACGGGATCCGCACCGTCGCGATCCGCTTCGGGAACGTGTACGGGCCCTGGTGCGAGCGCAAGCGTGGGGTGCTCAACGTCTTTTTCGAGGCTGTCCACTCGGGCGCTCCCCTTGTGATCTATGGCGACGGGACCGCCTCTCGCGACTACGTCCACGTGGACGACATCTCTAATGCCCTCCAGCTCGCGCTGGAGAAAGACGTGCCTGGTGGCACGGTGCTCCATGCTGCTTCAGGCGTGGAGACGACAGTGAAGGAGCTCGCTGACTTGTGCTGCCAGGCGGCGGGTGCCCCCGGCCACCCGATCGAGTACCGGCCCAAAAGAGCTGGTGAAGTGGGCCGTAATTTCGCCTCTTACGACCTGGCCAAGGAGGTGCTCGGGTACGCGCCGTCGGTCTCCCGCGAGGTCGGCATCCCCCGTACCTGGAAGTGGTTCCAGGACGAAGTGTTTCGCGATTAGTTCGGCGGCAGCGGTGGGCCACAATGGCGTCTCGGCCAAAATGGCCGAGTGGCCAATGACACCACGGACCTCGTCGAACTAGCTCGCCTCTGTTTGGCGGAACTGGTAGGCACTGCCCTTCTGGTTGGGATCGGGCTGTCCTTTGTTATTCTCGATTTCGGGCGGGGCAGCCCAGTCGCCACGATGTTGCCGTCGGACGCAGCTCGGCGGGCGCTCACCGGCGCGCTCTTTGGTGCCACTGGCATGACCATTGCCCTCTCCCCGGTAGGGCGGATCAGCGGCGCTCACATCAACCCCGTGGTGAGCCTGGCGTTTTGGGCCGAGGGCGCTCTGCCTGGCCGGACGCTGGTCGGCTTTGCGGTGAGCCAGTGCATCGGAGCGGTAGCTGGAGCGGCACCACTACTGCTTTGGGGCCAGCGCGGGGCGAGCATCTCCTACGGCGCAACTTCGCCAGGTCCACGCGGCGTCGGGCCAGCCTTTGGCGGTGAGCTTGTTACTACGTTCGCCATGGTGCTGATCGTGCTGGTCATGGTGGCTCACCCCCGGTTGCGCTCCCGCACGCCGTTCGTTTTCCCAGCCCTCTATTGCCTTATGGTTTGGGCCGAATCGCCCCTCTCGGGGACGAGTACCAACCCCGCTCGCAGCCTCGGCCCCGACGTGGCGTCCATGGACCCCCATGCTTACTGGCTTTACGTCGTGGCTCCGGCGGCCGGCGCGCTCCTGGCTGTGGTGGCTCGGCGCGCGGTGCCGGTCATCGCGGGCCTGCGCATTGATGTGGCAAAGGTGGCGCATTTCGAGGGCGAGGCTGTTCACATCCTCGTCACTCGCGCCGGCCTTGGTCACCCATGGTGGCCCACGCGCCACGGTGACGACGCGGGCGGCACGCCCCCTCGTGGTCCCGAGAGACCAGAGCGGTGACGGGGACGTCGCGTTGGGTCTGCTCTTCGCGCGCCGGGCCGCTACGGTGGGTCACCGGTATGCCGGCCCACCCGCCACATTGCGACTAGCACGACGGGGCGGTCCGGCGCCGCCATCACGGCGTTCGCCTGCCCGACGCTGGGCGCCAATGTGGACGGCGGCCGGGCTGTTGCTCGTGGCTGGGCTCTTTCGAGCAGCCCAGAACGTGGGCCAGACCACCTTTGCCCTCTTCGGGCGCGAGGACATCGGTCTCGGTGCCACCACGATTGGGTCTGCCGGCACCGTGATGGGGGCCTTTGCCCTGCTTGGCGCTCTGTTCGTGGGCGGGCGCCTCCCGGCGAGCAAGGCCTCGGCCGTAGTCGGCGCCGGCATGGGGCTCCTTTGTGCCTCCCTCGTCGCTCTCGGGGCCTCGACGTCCATATGGCAGTTCGCGCTGAGCATTGCCCTGCTGGGCCTGGCAGGCGGCCTCACGGTCCCGAGCTTGGCCACCGCTGTTGGCCAGGCTTCCCCCGAGCATCGGGACCGGGCCCTCGCCCACTATGCCGTCGTCTTGAGCATGAGCCTGGCCCTCGGGCCCCTCGCCGAGACGGGGTTGCTTGAGCTGACCCACCAGGACCTACGCCTTCCCTTCCTGGCCTTCGCCACACTGCCGGTTGTTGCCCTGGCACTTGGCGTGTCTGGGCGCGCGCGACGCAGTGCCTTCGGGGTTGGGACAGCTCCTGAGCCATTGCAGGGCTCGGGCCCAGTTCCCCGTTCGGGCCAGCTTCGGAGCTTGCTTAAGACCCCGGGGGGGCGGATGGCGCTTGTCGCGCAATTGCTCTATTCCGTGCCGTTTGCCGCGATCACGGTGTTCGGCGCCCTGATGGCGCGCAGCGTCTTCAAGATGACGCCGGCAGGGGCGCAACTGGCCTTCACCGTGTTTTTCGTCGCCTCGCTCCTCAGTCGTTTGGTCGTCGCGCGGGTTTCACCCATCGCCCGTAAGCGCCGTGCGTTCCTTGTCGCCGCTGCCCTTAGCGCGTTGGGTATGGTCCTGCTCTCGTTCGGGGGACCATCGCCGCTTCTGTTCGTTGCCATGGTCTCACTCGGTGTCCCCCACGGGGTGACCTTCCCCTTGGCGCTCGCGCTCACCGCCGAGTCGGGGGGAGAGGATCAGCTGGCAGCCAACAATGCCGCACTGTTTGCGGCCACGAGCGTGGCGGCAGTGGCCGCGCCGGTCGCGTTGGGCGCGGTCGCAGCTACAGCCGGCTACCAGGTCATGACTGCTTTGGTGCTGGTGCCTGTGGCGGCATTTTCTATGT
>JAJZYO010000397.1 GCA_021798075.1 Actinomycetes bacterium | reverse complement strand
GAGGGCCCGCGCCCCTTCTTACGCCCGCTCCTGTCCTCCGCCCGCCGGCGCCGCAGGGCCCCCGCCACTGCGCCTGCGACCGGGCCGAGGACGGAAACACCAACGCCGGCCGGCAGCGCTTCGGCCAGCCGTTTTCCCGTTGGGTCCTCCAGCAGCTCGTCCGCGGCTTCCCAGATCCCCTCCACGGGTTCCGGGGCGGACAGGGCTCGGGCCGAGAGCCACCAGAGCCGGCCCGAGGCGGGGAAGTACTCGATCAGGCGCCGGCACGCATGGAGAAGGCTCGCCGGGCTGTCCTCGGCCAGCTCGGCGAGGACCTGCGCGACCTCGGGCACAGGGAGGTCGTCCAGGCTCTCCCATCCCCTGGCTACATAGCGCAGCTGTTCGAGAGGGTGCACCGCCGCTCCTTGTTCAAGTCGTGTAGTCGGCGTTTATGTGGACGTACTCGGGGGATAGGTCGCAACCCCAAGCGGTCGTCTCCGCCGGCCCGATCCCCAGGCTAACGCCAACTTCGACCGTGCTCCCCCGCATGAGCTCCGCCAAGCGGTCGAGGTCCGCTAATGCGAGCTTCCTCGGGTAAACCTCGAAGCCGCCGAAGCTGACCCGCACGGACTCGGGGTCGATGTCTGGGTATTCCCAGCACTTCCCGATGGCCATCACGACCCTGCCCCAGTTGGGATCTGCCCCGTGCACGGCGGACTTCACGAGCGGCGAGCTGACGATTGCCTTGGCGACTCGGCGGGCCTGGCTGGTGTCTCGCGCTCCGTCCACGTCGACTTGGAGGAGCTTCGTGGCGCCCTCGCCGTCCGCGGCAAGCTGCACGGTCAAAGACCGGCACACGCCAAGCAGCGCCAGCTCGAGCGGCTCTGGGTCAACCTCTCCTGCTGCCCCGCTCGCCAGCACGATAGCGGAGTCCGAGGTCGAGGTATCGGTGTCTATGGAGAGGCAGTTGAACGTGACGTCGACAGCGCGCCGCCACATCTGAGCGAGTGCCCGCGCCGGCACCGCAGCATCGGTGAACACGTACGCGAGCAGTGTTGCCATGTCCGGCTCGATCATCCCCGAACCCTTGGCAACGCCGGTAACCGTGGCCTCCCCAACCCGCGCGCTGGCGAGCTTCGGCCGCGTGTCCGTCGTCATGATCGCCCTGGCAACTGCTTGGAAGTCAGCCGACCGGGGAATGCTAAGACCAGTGAAGTGCTCCCTTATCAGGTCCATCGGGTAAGGCCTCCCGATGACCCCCGTTGAGCAGACGAGTACCTCTTGTGGCGCGCAGCCGGCAGCCTTGGCGGTGAGCCCGACCAGCTCCTCGGCGTCGCGCTCGCCATCGCGGCCGGTAGCAACGTTGGCGTTCTTCGACACCGTGACGAGCGCCCTTGCGGAGCCGCCCTCGAGGTTGCGCCGGCAGAGCTTGACGCTAGGGCCGGCAAAAAGCGACTGCGTGAAGACCCCAGCCGCGCAACAGGGGGCGTCCGCTGCCACCACCGAGATATCAGGGCCCGGCCCCTTGAGGCCGGCGCTGCCGACATATGTCGAGAAACCTCGGGGGACCAAGACGGCGTCGCCGGTGGCGACCTCGGGCAAAACTGGCATGGCCCATGATCGCGCCTCGGGCGTAGCGGGCAAGATAATAGGCGTGACCAGCCAAATCCCGCCCGACCCAGGCATGAGGGGCCCAGGCATGAGGGGCCCAGGCATGAGGGGCCCAGGCATGAGGCGCCCAGGCATGAGGGGCCCAGGCCGGACAACTGGGTGGGCCCAATGAGCCTCTTCAAACGGTTCGCCAAGAGGCTCGACCGCACCCAGCAAGACCACCTACCGCTGGCGGTCGCTTTCGGCGTCGTGAAGAAGTTCGGGGACGACAACGCAGGGACGCTCGTGGCGAACCTGGCGCACACGGCCTTCGGGACCCTCTTCCCGCTCCTTTTACTCCTCGTGACCATCCTCGGGCTCGTGCTGAATGGGCACCCGCAACTCCGCCACGAGGTGTTGACCTCAGCACTCGACAAGTTCCCGGTCATCGGTACCGACCTTGCGGGCAACATCAAGGCCATAAAGCGCGACAGCATCTTTGGTTTCGCCGTCGGGATCGGCGGCCTCGTCTGGGGCTCCCTCTCCCTCGGCCAGACCGGCATCTTCACGATGGCGCAGGTCTGGAACCTGCCAGGGCCCGAGCGGCCCAACTTCGCAGCGCGTCTTGGCCGGAGCCTTGCCTTCCTCAGCGTGCTCGGAGTCGGGCTCATCGTAGGGACGTTCCTCGGTGCAGCCGTGCCGGCGGCCAAGGGGACGCTCGCCTTGGCTGTCGCAGGCGGCGCGGCGTCGGCTGTTGTGAACTTCTTCGACTACCTTGCCGGGTTCCGCATCCTGACCCCGGCGGCGGTGCGGTTGCACCAACTTGTGCCCGGGGCAGCCCTCGCGGCCGTCGGGTGGACGATCCTCCAGTCCTTCGGGGGTTTCGTCGTCGCCCACTACCTGAAAAATGACAACTCGCTCTACGGCACCTTCGGCATCGTACTCGGCCTATTTGCGTGGATCTACCTGGTCTCCGAGCTAACCGTCTACTCAGCGGAGCTAAACGTCGTCCTCGCCCGGCGGCTCTTCCCGCGCTCGCTGGTACAGCCTCCCCTTACCGAGGCCGACCGCAGTTCGCTGGCGGCCCAAGCACTGCAAAACAGGCGCCGCCCCGAACAGCATGTGGAGGTCTCCTTCGACGGGGAGGCCGCATCCTCGAAGGGGTGAAGCGATCAGGGCTTGAACACCATCAGGTAGAGCGCGCCGATCAAGAGCACGTTGAACAGCCCCGTACCGGCACTTATCCTCCGGCGGAGGCTGTCTAGCTGGGCAAACTGCGGGGGCCTGGCCGGCGGCTTCGTGGGCGGGACCTGCGCGAGCTCGAGGAGGGTACTGCGATAGGAGCGCTCTGCTGGGCGCACCATCCCATGGAGCACTCCCAGCATTACGAAATAGACAACGAGGCCCGCGATCACCCACGCCTTGCTGAACTGCGACGAGTGGCCAGATTCGCCGATAGCGGCAACCCCGAAGACGACGACCCCATAAATGAGGATCTCGGCAAACTGGGAAACCTGGCCGTAGACGGCGAGGACGCCGGCTTCCGCCGCGCCGGCGCTCCCGCGCCGGCGGGCTAGGTCGAGGATGAACCCGCGGTATATGACGGCCCCGAAACCGCCGACGGCGCAAATTATGTGCAGAAGGACGAGAAGGTGGTAAGCCCATCCGGCGCCTGCGGTCACTTCACGATCCCGCCTCGCGTCATGG
>JAJZYO010000396.1 GCA_021798075.1 Actinomycetes bacterium | reverse complement strand
AGACACCCTCTCAGGTCCCGGCAATGGCGACAACCGGGAGGTTGCTGGACAAGCCGCTCGGCATGGACGCTGGGTGAGCGTTACCGAACCCATAGACGTTCCCGTTGCTCCCGGCCATGAAGTAGCCGCCGTCATCTGGCGTGAGGGCGATGCCGACGACGTCGCGGACGTGGACGCCCTCGCCTGGAAGGGACCCGTAGAAGCGGACGCCCTTGCCGAAGTTGAACACGCCGCCGTCCGCACCCACTAGCACGTACCCCGTACCGGCAGAGGCCGGAAGGATCGCCTGGATGTCGTGGACGTGGCGGTGTATGCCAGGCAGGGAGCCGAAGAAGCGGGCCTTACCGAAGGTGAAGACGCCGCCGTCGTCGCCCACCAGGAGGTAGCCGCCACCGCCGGAGTTGGCGACCATGCCCACGATGTCGTGGACGTGGATGTGCAGCCCCGGGATGGACCCAAAGAAGCGGGCGTTGCCGAATGTGAACATCCCGCCGTCCTTGCCTATCAGCCAGTAGCCCTGGCCGTTATAGGTGGGGGCTATGGCCACGATGTCCTTCGCGTGGACATTGATCCGCGGGAGGTCGCCGTAGAACTTGGCGTTGCCGAAGGCCTGGACCGTCCCATTGGAGGTCACCACCCAGTACCCCTTGCCCGACGGTGTACCGGCCATGTCCACAACGGAGGCGCTCGAGCTCGAGGGTGTGAAGCTGCCCATGTTGGGTGCCCCCTCCAAGCCGAAGACGGCCCCGGTCCGGCCGAGTAGCCAGTAACCCGTCGGTGGCAAGCTCACAGCCTCGGCGAGCGGGGCCGAAGTCGAGCTCTTCCACCCCGACGCTCCAGAGTAGGAGGCCTGGACGGAGTGCCGGCCCGCGGCCCAGTAGGTGACCGTGCAGGTGGCCTGGCCAGCGTGCACGGGCTGGGACGTGCAGCTTGCGATTGGGGCACCGCCCTGGTTGAACACGACGGACCCGCTGTTAGGAGCCGGCGAAACTCTCGCCGTGTACGTGACGGCCTGGCCGATCCCGACTGGGTTGACCGACGCCGACAAAGACGTCGTCGTGGCCCTGGCGGGAGCGGGCGCGGGCGGCACCGTTGGCGTGGTCGGGGCGACGGCGGCCTGGAGATCCCCGGTCAAGTTGACCTGGTAGGTGCCGGGCCCGGGGTTGACGACGCCGTCCACTACGACCTCGATGTAGTCTCCCGAGGCAATGGAGCTGCCGAGCACGAACGTCGCCGTAGAGCTGCCACCGCCCGATACCGACTGTGGGTGGACGCTCGCGTGTGCGCTCTGGTCAACGACCGTGTAGTCGACCGGGGCGCCAGGCAGCACCGTGCCTTGCGGCGCACCGAGTTGTATCGTCGCGGAGCCCCCTGCAAGGGCGGCCGTGGCGCGGAGATCCCCGATCGTGTAGGTCGCCGAAGCTTGAGGCGTGGAAGGGCTGACTTCGATGCTCGCAAGCGCCGAGGAGGAGCCCCCGGTCACGGTATAAGAGGCCACAGGCGCTGCCACGGCGTCAGCGCTCGTCGAGATCGTGAAGTTGCCCGCCGAACCGCCGTAGGTGCCTGCCGGGGGGTTGGTCACACCAGCCACCTCGATGAAGACCGAGTCGCCGGCCGTAATGGCGTTCGGGACGCTGAAGGAGAGTTGGTTGGCGGTCGAGGAACCGGCCGTCGACGAAACGTGCACTGAACTGGAAGTAATGGCAGCGGAGCTTGCGACGTGCGTCGAGTCGACGACGGTCACCGTCGAGCTAGCGAAAGAAGTGCCGGGCGGTGCCACCAGGGTTATGGTGCCGCCAGCGGGGAGCGAGGTCGCCGGCTTGAAACCGACCGTGTACTCGACGCCCGTAGCCCCGGCCCCGCTCTGAGAGAGGCCGACAGTCGGGTTGGCCACCGACGTACCGATCTGGAGGGAAGCGCTGGAAGCGGTCGAGCCCGCCGGCGCCGCCGCCGTGACGACGTCTACTTGGGAGGATGTCGGGTTGCGCACCCCGTTTACGGTCACCGAGAGCTCGTCACCGGCCGCTATCGCCGTCCCGACCTGCAAAGTGACCTGCTGGCCAGTGTTCCCGCCGGCGACTGGGGCCACCGTCACCGCCTCGGGCGCAAAAGAAGCCCCGGTCGTGAGGTCAGTGACCTTGTAGTAGGCCGCCGCCGTAGGGAAGCCGACGTTGTCGCTTACCCCCGTGCTCCCCTGCGAGTCGACCACGATCGTCCCTCCAGCCGGTATGGCAGCGGCCGCCTTGAAGGCGCCGATCGTGTAGGTCGAGGTCCCGCCGACCAGTGCCGGCGAAGCCGTGGGGGCAAACGAGGGAGCGGCGCTCGCACCAACGACCTGGAAGACCGCGGTGCTCGCTGGCACGGTGTTGGCTGAGGTCGACACGTCGAGGCTGTAGCCGCCCGCAGCGGTGGGGTTGGTCACGCCGATCACGTAGATCGACACCGAGCTAGAGGCTGCAACCGACAACGGCAGGGTCAAGGTGACGCTGTGGTTGCCCGTCCCGAGCACGACCTTCGAGACGGTCGCAACGGACGAAGGATTGCTGTTGTCGACCACGACGTAGCTGTTGGCAGTAGCAGGGAACGTGAGAGCCCCATCGGCAGACGCGAGCGTGACGGTCGCAGACCCGCTGGCCAGCGCCGAAGGGGTTGTAAAGCCGACCGTGTAGTTGGCCGTAGCGCCCGCCGTGTCCGGTTGGGGCACCGCCGTCGCACCCGTCACAGAACCGTTTCCGATCGTGTAGCTCTCGGTCATCACGACAGCCTGCGCTGTCGCCGGCGGCGATGTCGCGACTGCCGCAGGTAGGGCGCCGAACAGGCCGAGCGCTACCGCCCCGCCCGCCGCGCAAATTGACTTATTTCTCATAATTTCGTCCTCCTAGAGTCACCAGCTATTAACCGTCTACCCGCTCGGAGGAGCCAAGGTTGTGCTATTGAGGCCATGTTCACAGAACCATCACAGGGCGATCAACATCTCCTGTTTTCTGTCACGGGAAAACGTAAGGGTCCCCCCGGGTGAAATCCAGCCGCGCGGGTAGCCCGCGATGATGTTTACCTGGGATGTTATCGCGGACGTGTCAGGTAAAGAGCTTGGTCAGGCGCTCCATGCCCTCCGCCAGGTCGGCGTCGGCAAGGGCGTAGGAGAACCTCCCACATCCAGGCGCTCCGAAGGCTTCACCCGGGACGAAGGCGACCTTGGCCTCTTCCAAGACTACCTCGGCCAGCTCGAGAGAGGTCTTGGGCCGCCTCCCCTCCTGGCCAAGGGGCCGGCCGAGAAGGCC
>JAJZYO010000395.1 GCA_021798075.1 Actinomycetes bacterium | reverse complement strand
ATGTCACCATGGGCCAGGTTGACCAGCCGCATCACGCCGAACAGCAGGTTGAGGCCGATACCGACAAAACCGTAAAACAGCCCGAAGAGCACCCCGCTTATGAGCGCGTACTCGAACAGCTTCACCTATGACCTCGGGAGCTACCTGGACCGGGTTGGCCCGGCTAGGGCGCCGGGTACTTGGGCGTACCGTTTACCAGGGACTTCTGTTCGGGGGTGGCCGGGTACACGATCTTGAACGAAAGGCCCTTGGCAGAGGGCACCACCTGGGCGATCGGCAACAGCTCGCCCACCTGCGCGCCCGTGTTATCCCAGCGCAGCGTCCCCTCTAGCGTCTTCAGCTTCCCGTTGACCGCGGTCACACCAGCCCGGATACCCGCCTGCGACATGGAGGTCGCGTGGGCGAAGGCGGCCTGGACCACAAGGCCGGCGTTGTAGCCGGCGACGTCCAAGAAGTTGAGCTGTGACGGCTTGCCCTTGGTGAAAGTGCTGGCGAACTTCGTGAAGGTCATGCCGATGTTGACGTTGTTCAACTTCATGATGGGCGGGACGGCGTAGGTGTAGGTCCAGGCGAGCGTCTTGGGCCCGACGTCCTGGGCGAAGAGGTCGGGCAGCTGGCCCGGGAACGGTGTCAGCACGAACTTGAAGTGGGTGCCCGTGGACTGCAGGTCCTTGAAGAAGGCAATGTCATTATTGGGGTAGCCGAGCTCGAGCACCGCATCGGGGTTGGTGGCCTGGATGGAGCGCACCAGCGTGCTGTAGTCGGTCTGGGTGGTGGGGACACCCTGGTAGTACACGAGCTTTATGCCACTTTTGGCCAGGAACCCCTTGATGGCCTGCGCCTGGGCTTGGTCGAAGTCGTTGACGCAATAGAGGATCGCCACCCGCTTTATCTTCAGCTTTTCGATGAGCAGGGCAACGGGCTTGGGCCAGACGGCCGAGACCGGCAGCGAGGTGAGCACCACGTAGGGGTTGGCGCCGCTGCTGAAGAACGATGTCCCCGAGCCTGTCACGTCGAAGAGGAGGTGCTTTTTGTTCTTGGCGAGCGTGATGGCGGGCGCGGTCAGCACCGAGCCGAAGTCGGCGACGAAGACGTCGACTTTGTTTTGGTCGAGCAACTGGTTGTAGAGGGTGGTCGCGGTGGCCGGGTCGCTCTGGTCGTTGTAGGCGACGATCTTTACCTTGACCTTCTTTTTGAGCGGGGCCACGTACATGCCCCCCTGGGCGTTGACCTGGCTCGCCCAGAACTTGAGGCCGTTGTACTCGGGCAGCGACGAGGTGGCGAACGCACCGGTGCCGGCATAGAGCGTGCCGACCGTGATGACGTTGCTGCTGGCCGCCTCCCTGGTGCTGGAGGCGCCGGCAACGCCGCTCTGAGCGGCCGCTGCGATCAGCGCAGCCGTGGCGAGCGTACTGGAAACCAAAGCGCGGTGCCGAAATTTGCTCATCCCGGATTCCTTCCCTTCTGTTTGTCTCCTTCTGCATGCCCGGACCGTGGGTTGGTCGCCCCGCCTGCGCCCTTCCCCCCAGGTGCCGGTCACATAATCGTCCCCGACTATAGGCCTATCGCTGAGGGTGACGAGCGCAGCCCCGGCGGGAGCGACCATGTGTTCGTGCTCAGGAGTGAACTTTGGCACTCCCACCAACCTTACTTAGGGATGCCTATATAGACTACCTTATGTAATGATGCGAGCAGCACGCAGACGGGCCGGCGACGGTGGCAGCACCTTGGAACTGGCGAGGGCTCTCTACGCCCTGGCGTCGGCCGTGGCCCGGAGCATGCCGAGGGAGATGAGCCCTACTTCGGTGGCCACGCTCTCCACCCTGGACCGCCTCGGTCCGTTGCGGCTCACCCGCCTGGCGGCCCTACAGCGGGTGGCGCAGCCCTCGATGACCGTCGTGGTGAGCCGTCTCGAAGCCGAGGGCCTCGTGGAGCGCCGCCCCGACGAGAGCGACGGGCGGGCGGTCCTGGTGGTACTGACCGGCAAAGGCGAGTCCTACCTCCAGCGCCGCCGTGAGGACAGGGCCGCCAACCTTGCCATTTCGATCTCCGAGCTCGGCCGAGAAGACGTGGCCGCCCTACGCAAAGCCCTCCCGGCCATCGCCCGCTTGGCCGCCATCGAGGAGCCCGGGCCGCACGAGACCGGCTCGGCCGAAAGCGAGCCGCTCGCTCTTGCTGTAGAGGGACCACCACACTAAAGGCAAAGGAGCTGGAAATATGGAGCACGCCCAGCTGAGGGGAAGACATATTGAGAAAGACGGAGTGGATCCCTTCAAGGGGAAGTGGCTCACCCTTTCCAATACGACTCTCGGCGTCTTGATGGCGACGGTCAACTCTTCGATCATCCTGATCGCCCTGCCCGACATATTCCGGGGCGTGAAGCTCAACCCGCTCACCCCATCCAACACGGACCTTTTCCTGTGGCTCCTCATGGGCTATATGGTGGTAACGGCGGTACTGGTGGTGAGCTTCGGGCGCCTCGGCGACATATTCGGCCGGGTGCGTATGTACAACCTCGGCTTTGCCGTGTTCGCCTTCTTTTCGATCATGCTGTCGGTCGACTGGATGACAGGCCAGGCGGGCACGTTGTGGCTCGTCATCATGAGGGTGTTCCAGGGGGTCGGGGGCGCGCTCTTGTTCGCGAACTCCTCGGCCATAATCACCGACGCCTTCCCCGAAGACCAGCGCGGCCTCGCCCTCGGCGTCAACCAGGTGGCCGCCATCGCCGGCAGCTTCGTCGGGCTCATCTTGGGCGGGGTGCTCGGGCCGGTGGACTGGCGGCTGGTCTTCCTCGTCTCCGTGCCGATCGGGGTGCTCGGCACGCTGTGGTCGTACTTCAACCTGCACGAAAAGGGCGTACGCACGCCGGCCCGGATCGACTGGTGGGGCAACCTCACCTTCGCCGCCGGCCTCATCTTGGTCCTGGTCGGCATCACTTATGGGATCTTGCCCTACGGGCACCAGACCATGGGCTGGGCCAACCCCAAGGTGCTGGCCGAGATCTTCGGCGGGCTCGCCCTCCTAGTGGTGTTCGGCTTCATCGAGACCAAGGTGAAGGACCCGATGTTCCGCCTGCCGCTCTTCCGGATCCGCGCCTTCGCCGCCGGCAACCTGGCCACCCTCCTCTCCGCCGTCGGCCGGGGCGGGATGATGTTCATCCTCATCATCTGGCTGCAGGGCATCTGGCTACCTCGGCACGGCTACAGCTTCTCCTCGACACCGCTGTGGGCCGGTATCTACATGCTGCCCTTGACAGCAGGTTTCCTGCTCGCCGGGCCCTTCTCC
>JAJZYO010000001.1 GCA_021798075.1 Actinomycetes bacterium | reverse complement strand
AGTCGGCCGGCCGCGGCCGGCCCCGCACGCCAGCCGACTCCCCCGCCCGGCGCCAGAGAGGCGCGTCGCGCCTCACCCGCCGGCCAAGACCTTACGCGCCGTGGCGTGGTCCGTGACGAGCACGTCGACGAAACCGGCCAGTAACGCACCCCGGATGGCTTCAGCCTTTTGAAGCCCGCCTGCGACGCACACGCCGTGGGGCGTGCTGCGCAGCCGGTCGAGCTCGACACCTATCACGCGCTCAGACAGGGCCGTGCGCACGGGCTTGCCCCGCCTGTCAAAGAACCTGAGGCACGCATCGCCGACGGCCCCGGCGCGCATCAGCTCTCTCAAGTCCCGCTCGGTTAAGGCGCCGGCGCTCCGCGCCGTGATGGTGGCCCGGTCGACGGACCCGATGCCCATGATCGCGACATCGAGATGGTCGTAGAGCTGCACTGTCTTTGCCACGAACGGGTCCTGCAAGAGGGCGCGGGCGCTCTCAGGCGAGCCCGTCACGGCCGGCGTGGGCAAGAACACAGGCTCGCCCCCGAGACGGGCCGCCATCTGCTCCGTGAGGCGGTTCGCGTGCTCAGTTTCCGACGGGTCGCCGAGGCCACCCAGGATCTGCACCACACGCACCCCTTGCAGCGGGGCGCGGAGCCGCACCTGCTCGAGGGTAGAGCGCAGGAACGTGCTCCTCGACGAGATCCCGACAAGCTGGCCGCTCCTCAAGGAGGTCTCCAGGTGATATGCGGCGGCGGCCCCGACATCGGCCACGAGCCGGTCGCCCTCGGTGTCCACGACGACGGCAGAGCGGAGGCCGAAACGCTCTTCGAGGGCCTCCTCGTCGCCGGTGTTCACACCGGGCACAGGAAGCACGGAAATACGTACGACCCCTTCGTCCACTGCGCGCTTCAAAAGGCGGGAAACCCGCGCCTGTGACAAACCGAACCGGCTGGCGATCTCGGCTTGGCGGAGCCCGTCTTCGTGGTAGAGGTGCGCAACCCTGGCCATGAGGCGCAGCTCGTCGGGCGGTATACCAGTTGGGATCTCATGCGCGCCACCGCTAGGCATCTCTCCTACGCCTTCCTCTCGCCCGCTCGAAAAAGTCCAACGAGCCGACCTGGCCACCCTTCGCGACAACCTCCAAGCCGTCGAGTTCTCCCCGCGTCGCAGTGGCCCTGCACAAGACGGCCCCCCGGTCCACTTCTGCCACGTACTCCAGCGCTTCGACCCCGAGGGCCGAAAGCGCCCGTCCGGCTGTGTCGCCGCCAGCGATGACCAGGCGGTCAAGGCAGCCGTCTCGTGCCGCCGCGACCACCGTTTTGACGAAGGCCGCTTCGATCGTCGCGGTATCGCAAGCCTCATCCGCGCTCCCAAGTGCGGAGTACGCCACCGTGCTACGCCCGGACCGCAGCACCCGGCAGGCCTCTTTTGGGAGCGACCCTGGTGACGCCCTGGCGTCGAGAGCGACCCACCCATGAGCGGCTGCGTTCTCGATCTGGCGGGCCGTCGACTGGGCGCAGGTCCCCGAGAGCGCGAGCACCCGCTTGGCACGATGCGCTCGGGGGCGTGGGCCCTTGCGCCGGCCCGCTGGCAGCGTCGACGCAAGGGCGTAGCTCATGCCCCCGGACCCCACAGCCACAAGCGGCGGGTCCCCGGCGGCGCGGACACCCAACCCTATGCGGCGGAGGTCTGCGTCACTCCTCGCATCTAGGACGACGAGCCCGCGCTCCTTAGCAGCGAGCTCCGGGTAAAAAGCCAGCTCGGGCCAGTGCAACGACACCACCGGGAGAGCGGTCTGGGCCCGCAGGGCAAGGACCAGGTCCGCTTCGGTGGCGGGAGTCACCGGGTGAACTGACATGACCGGGTGCCTGTCGAGGCGGTACACGCGGCCGTCGGGCGCTAGCGCGAAGTGCGTGCCAAAAACCGTCCAGCGTCCAAGGGAGGGCTGCGCTGGCACGATTGGGATCGCTCTTGGGCCCCAAACATCGAAGGCAAGTTCGCAGGCTCGCCCTATGCTCCCTACCCGGGGAGACGAATCGAACGTAGAGCAAATCTTATATTGCACGATCGGCGCGCCAAGTTCACGGAAGGCTTCGAAGACGGGGCCGACTTCGTCGTCCAACCTTTCCGTAGGAAGTGAACGAGCGGTGCCCGCCACGCCGAGGACATCAGGCCCCCTCAAAACGGAGCTGAGGTGCCGCTCGCGAACGACATTGGGGAGCACGAGGCGGACCGACAGCCCTCGGCGGGCGAAGTTGGCCATGGCGTCCGTCGAGCCCGTGAGGTCGTCGCCGTAGAAACAGACGAGCGGGACGCCCATCTACCCGAACCGCTGCAGCGCCTCTGCGAGGGGTCGGCTCCGCTGCGCACGCACTGGCAACGGCTCCCCCGAGACTGTGGCGTCCCAGGCCTCCCGCAGGCTTGCGACGCCGTCCGCCGGCCCACCAGGGTGGGCGAATATCCCGCCCCCCGCCACCATGAGCACGTCGGTAGTCGGCACCATGTTGTACACGACCGGCACGGTACCAGCCCACTGGGCGGACGACAGGACGGGAAGGATGTGGTAGCCCCCGAGAAGGGGCTCCCGCACGGCCTCGATGGAGAGGCGCACCTCGTCATTGGTCTCGTAGAACTTGTTGTCCATGCCGTTTGTGTGCAGGTGGTCCACGCCGGCGAGGCGTGCAAGCTTTTGGAACGCGCGAAAACCAATCCCGAGCGAAGGGTGCCGGCTCAATGCCCCGAACATCGCCCTGTGCCCGTGGATGGGGACCTCGCTCCATTCGCGAAGGTAACGAACGCCCGGCATCCCGACCATGTTGACGCAAACCATCACGCAGGTGCCGCCCAGACCGACCACCAAGTCGTGCCTGCGGCGAAGGTCGCCAAGTTCACCGGTAATGTTGAACGCATACATGAGCTTGCGGCCCGTGCGGTCCGCCGCCCGCTCGATGGCCCGCATGACGTGGGGGACCCTCTCAGACAGGGGCGAGTAGGGCGGGTCGGCTATGAGCTCGTCGTCCTTACAGAAGTCGGCACCGGCGAGGGCGAGCGCCTCAACCCTCGCGGCGTGCTCAGCCGGCGAGAGCCCGACCGAGGGCTTGATAATGCCACCGACGAGCGCCCCCTCAGGGGCCTGAGCCAGCCGGCGGGTGCCCACGACGCCAAAGCGCGGGCCCGGGTAGGCACCGGCGAACTCACTGGGGACCTCGATGTCCTCGAGCCTGCAGCCGGCCAGTTCCCTCAGTTCGAAAAGGTTTCCGGCGACCGCAGCGAGGAGGTTCGGCACCGAAGGGCCGAAGTTTGCGAGCGGAAAGTCTATTGCGACCCTCGCCACCTCAACCTGGCCAGTTCCGTCGCTCGCCGCTCCTGGCAAGGACGGGCTGGAGGCCGTCCCAAGCGGCACCACGGAGACGACTCTTGCCCCATGGCGGGCACGCAAGGCGTCGCTTTCCCCCTCGACCCTCACGAATGTCCCCGTCGACTGTTCCCCAGCCAGTACTTCGGCGGCCTTTTCGGCGCCGATCATGGTCTCTATCCGGTAAACGGCCCGCACATAGGCGTCTTTCATGACGCCTCCTTCAGGTTTTCGAGCACCTGCCTGACCCGAAGCAAGCCCGGGCGCAGGCTCGATAGCACTGGGACCCCCGCGGCGCGCTCAAGCCTTGCTTGCATCCGTGCCATCGATGCTTGCGCCATCACGATCGCCTCGGCGCCCCACCCGGCGCGCCCGACCGCCTCCTCGACCAGCCTGTCGTGGCCTTCGCCGTCGCCAGCAACCAGTGCTTCGTAAGCACCCTCTGCCAGCACAGGGTAGACCTGGACGTCGCGGCCCGCGCTGGAAGCCTTCTCCGAAAGCAGCCGGCTCGTCGGCCCAAGCGTGCTCGGCAGAGTTGCGACGACCGCCGTCCTCCTAAAACGCGCGACGGCTTCTTCAGCCATTGGCTCGTCGATCCTGACGATGGGGACGGCCACCGCCCGCCTGCCGAGGGCGACGAGTTCGCCGATAGAAGAGCAAGTGTTCAGCACCACGGCAGCGCCGGCATCGGCTGCGCTCTCATAGCACCGGAGTGCCCGGCGCACGATGGAAGGGCTGATGCTGCCGGAAGCATTGATGTCGGCGATGAGACCGTCGTCAATGAGAGAAATTACCCGCACGCCCGGGATGATCTCCCTAGCCGCGGCCGCTACCTGGTCGTCGAGGCCGCGGCCAGTGTACACGGCCGCGACGATCTGCTTGAGTGGCGCCTGTCGCGCTGCAGCGGCCACGCTCACCATGTCCATTGCACCCCAGGGTTCCAGTAGCTCCACCGGCGCAGCGGCGCCGCGCCAGCCGGTGGCGGCCCGGCGTAAAGGGGACGGTAGCGGCCCGGCGGTGAGATAGCCACCACGTCGTCGCCTCTCCAGGTAGTCACATAACGCTTCCCCGCGGCTTCCTCGACCGTCTCGTCCTCCGCGAGCGGGAACGTGACCGTCATGACTTCACCTTCGTCCAGGTCCCTCACCGATACCGTGCCATCAGGGGCCCAGTCCGGCCGCAGCGGCACACCCTCCCCAGAGCCCGACGACGGGCGCCGTTGTACGCAGACCGACGCGTAGCCCGCCCAGGACGGGATCCGGACGCGGAGTTCTCGCAGATGCCGGCGTGCCACCATGTCGACCCGGCCCTCGAAGGGAAGGTGGCTTGACACGTCTGCCAACGGGCCGCCCCGCGAGAGGAGCAGATTTACAGTAGCGAGCCGCTCGTCGCCGGTGAGGACATTGCTCCAGCCCACGAAGAGGCCGCGGACGCCGGACCCGACACAGCACCCCTGAACGTCGGCCGTGTGCCCCCTGCCGAGCGGGAAATCCGCCACGTAATCGTTGGGTGCGCAGTAGCCGGCGAAGGCTCCCCGCAGGCGCCGGCCGACTTGGTAGCACGTGGACCACCCCTCCTCGTCGGCGTCATGGTCGTCGCGTTCTTCCACCCAGTCCGTATCCAGGAGCTGGCAAGCAGCAAGGTGGTTGCGCAGGTAACGCTCGACGACCTGCCAGTACTCACTGAAACCGGCCGTGGCAAGCGCGACGCCTGTCCCGATCATGTCGACGAGCGAGCATGTCTCGTGCTCGAAGCGCTGCCCGACCAGGTCGCCAGGCGTCCAGCCGAAGGCGGTCCCCACTGAACGCGCCCAGTCATAACTCCGGCGCACGAACCCTGAGAGTGCATGGTCCCCGGTCGAGAGAGCGAGCCGAGCCAGCCCCTCCAGGGTGCCAAGGCGCGTGTGAAAATGCCCGCTCCGGAACGCAAGGGCCGCGTTGAAGCTCCCGTCCTCATTGAAAACCCCGCTCCGCTCGACTATGAGCCGACGGAACCACAGTGCCAGCTCGAGTGCCTCCTCGTTGCCGACCGCCTCGTAGTATCGCACGAGGGGCATAATGAGCCGCCCGGAGAAGGCCGCCGGGTCGGGGGCGAGACGGAGGTCAACGGCGTTGGCCGACGGCCACCCGGCCTTCGTGTACTCAGAGGCCGGGTAGTACCAAACATCGCGCTCTTTTATGGCGATCCGCCGGAGAGCCGCTACGAGGGCGTCCGCCCGCTGCCGGACCCATGGGTCTCCTTCGTCCAGGTACCAAGTCGTGAGTGCGAGGAGCACCGAACGTTGGTCGATCAAGTTGGCGTTCGGTTCCCAGTGCCCGCGGGCCTCGGCGCGCCGGTAACTGAGGCCGTCCTCCCCGAACCAGCGGAGAAGGCCCTCTTTATAGCCCTTCTCCGCCTCCAAATACTCCGAACAGCCAGACATTCGCCGCCCGAGTACGCAGGCATCGACCAGGCGCCCGTGGCTCGAGCCATAGTCCCAGGCGCCGTGACGAAGCCATGCCGGTCGACAAGCCAGGTCGGCGGTGAAAAAGGGCCGGTCAGACGTGGGGTCGGCGAGGCCGGCAACGGCGTTTAGCGCCATCGCCGACCGCTCCTCGAGCAACAGCGTGGCAGGGACGTCCACGTCGTTGGCTAAAGGCCCCGAGTTCTTCATGCGTTTACTCCTTCCGTACAGCAGATCTGGCCCCATGCAACCTCATGGCCGGCGTCCGCCCACGGCGTCGGCTCTCCCAGGACCGCACTGACGTTGAGCCAGCGCTCCCCGTCCCACGGGCGTCCAGGCATCCTCGGAGCGGGGATCTCTGTCGCCTCACCGGGCCCGAGCTCCTTGACGGCCAGCTCACCGGCGGCGACTTCGATGCCTCCGTCCTCCATGGCCCAGAGGAAACGGAGCTTAGAGGTCGTGGAGAAGTCATAGTGATTGGTTACACGAAGGGTCCCCGCCAGGCCAAGCTCTATTCGGACAGGGGCGAACACTTTCTTCACTTCTGCGAGCGCCGGCGAGGGCGTTTTATCGGGGAACACGAGCCCGTCGACACAGAAATTGCCGCTGTGAAGCTCCTCTCCGAAGTCACCGCCGTAGCGGTAACCGCCACCGCGCGCGATAGCCTGGTCGGCCCACTCCCAGATGAACCCACCTTGGCACCTAGGGTATTTTTCGAAGAGGCGCTGGTAATCGGCGAGGCCGCCGGGGCCGTTCCCCATCGCGTGGCCGTACTCGCACAACACGAACGGGAGCATCCGGCGCCGGGCGTCAAGCCCTGGGTCGCTCGTGGGGACCTCGGTCCTCTTCCCGACCATCTCCACCTCTTCGTGAGGAGCGTACATACGGCTGTAGATATCGACGTAGCGGCAATCCCGGTCCCTCTCGTAGTGCACGAGCCGGCTCGGGTCCCGCTGTCGAACCCACTCCGACATGACGCCGTGGTTCCTACCGACGGAGCTCTCGTTGCCGAGCGACCACACGATCACGCTCGGGTGGTTCTTGTCGCGCTCCACCGTCCGTACCACCCGGTCAAGGCATGCACCGGCCCACACGGGGTCGTCGGTCGGGTTGGTGACGCCACTCACCAGGTCAAAACCATGCGTTTCCAGGTCTGCCTCGTCGATCACCCAGAAACCGAACTCGTCGAAAAGATCGAGTACCCTTGGGTCAGGGGGGTAATGACTGGTGCGAACCGCGTTTATGTTATGGCGCTTCATTAGTGCCAGTTCGTCTCGTGCGGCGCGAAATGGCACGGCTCGCCCGAAGTTGGCGTCGTGCTCATGGCGGTTGACACCCCGGAAGAGCACTCGTCGCCCATTGACCCTAAGGCAGCCGTCAAGAAGTGCCACCGTACGGAAACCGACCCGCAAAAGCGCCGACTCTGCCGGAGTGGTGACCCTCAGGTCGTAAAGGAACGGTCTCTCGGCGCTCCAAGGCTCGACATCGGGCACGAAGAAATTGCCGCCGTCAGCCCGGCCACTCAAGTCCAGCGCTGGTAGGTGCCACGTCGCCGGCTGGCCGCTCCTTGCCTCGACGCGCAGCGAACCGCGACCGCTCTCGTGCTCAAAGCCGGGCCACACCGCCACATCGTCGAGACCACCTTTTGGCCGGTGCACCAGCTGCACACGACGGATGACCCCGGGTAGGCGCCAGGCGTCCTGGTCCTCCAGGTAACTGCCGGACGACCACTGGTAAACACGCACCGCGAGCAGGTTGCGACCAGCGCGCAGCACGCCGGAGACCTCGAACTCGCTCGGCAACCGGCTTCCCGAGGTAACCCCGAGCTCCTCTCCATTGAGCCACACCTGCCCGCACGAGTCGACGCCGTCGAAACGGATCACCACCGGTCCCTCCGGCCAGTTATCGGGTAGGTCAAAAACGAGCCGGTGGTCGCCGATCTCGTTTTGGTCCGGGACATAAGGCGGGTCAACCGGGAAAGGGTAGGCACAGCTGGTATAAATCGGCGAGCCGTGGCCATGGAGCTGCCAACACGAGGGTACCGGCAGGTCACACCATGAGCTGTCGTCAAAACCGAGCCGCTCGACACCCTCGGGTGCCCTTTCGAGGCTGGGTGACAAGCGGAACCGCCACACCCCCGACAGGTCGAGCGAAGCCGCGTCGGTGCGGAACCAGGCCCGAGCGGGAAGTACCCCTTTTGCCAGGTCAATTTCCTCGTGCAAGCGCGGCCGGCGCCGTGCGCTCACTGCCAAACCCCTGTCGTCGTGCCGTCGTTAACCAGTTCCGTGCTCCCCACCCGTGACGTGCTCCTCTCATACATGGTCGCGCCTCCTTCATGCTCTGTCAATAGCGAATGTTTATGCAGCGGGGTTCAGTGGCGAGCTGGACGCTGAGCTCGCCATCGGCATGAGAACGTCTCGGACGCGCGCCGCCTTTGAGCGACGGTGCCGCTTGGCGACCTCGTCACCGAGCGCGGGCCGCACCTCTCAGCAACCTGACCCATTCCTGCGCCTGGAACGGCGCGATGTAGGGCTAACGACGCCCGGCCATGGGTTGAAGGCTGGTCTGGTTATTGGTCCACGACGGAGCCGTCCACGCCGAGGCGGGTGTCGACAAGGCGGGCACGATAAGGCAAGAGCTCGGCCGCATCGGCGGCGAGCTCGATGCCGATGCCGGGCCGCTGGGGCACTAGGAGCGAGTCGCCCTCCCGCCCCGGTACTTCGTCCACCATCTGACGCTTTTTGTCTGAGCCCTCGTCGCCAGGGTACTCCTGGAGCGCGAAGTTGGGGATGCAGGCGGCCAATTGGAGGCAGGCGGCAGTGCTTACAGGGCTCAAGGGGTTGTGGGGCACCACCCGTACGCCAAAAGCCTCGGCAAGAGCTGCGATCTTCTTGGTGTGAGTGAGGCCACCCGCGAGGCAGACGTCGGGGCGGACGTACTGGACTGCCCCCCGTGACAGGAGCATGGCGAACTCGTCAAGGGTGTGCATGCGCTCGCCGGTCGCGATCGGGATGCCGATCTGGCGCGAGACTTCGGCCATGCTGTCCAGGTTGTCTGGTCGCACCGGGTCCTCGTAGAACATCGGGTAGTACGGCTCGATCCCTCGACCGAGCACGACGGCTTCCGCTGGGGACAAGCGCCGGTGGATCTCTATGCAGAGGTCGACCGAGTCGCCCACTGCCTCGCGGTACTGGCGTACACGGTCGATCGCGGCCCGCATCTTGGCGGCGTGGGTCTCGAAATAGGGCACGGAGGGGTCCTCGTCGAGGAACGGCGTGAGGTGCCCGACAGCGCTGTAACCCTCGGCCTTGGCCAAGCGGCAGCCCTCCACGAGCCGTTCGGTCGTCGAGCCGAAGACATGGACGTAGCACCGGGCCCGGTCTCGGCAGGCCCCGCCGAGCAACTGGTACACGGGGACACCGAAATGTTTGCCCGCAATGTCCCAAAGGGCGATGTCTATCGCGCTGATGGCACCCATGATGGCCGCGCCACGGAAGTGGCTCCAGCGGTACATGTACTGCCAGTGGTGCTCGATGCGGAGGGGGTCCTGGCCCGCCAAGTAGGTCGCGAACTTTTGCACTGCCCTCTCAGAGGCCTCGAGGAAACCCCAAGCTCCTGACTCCCCCACCCCGGTGATGCCCGAATCGGTGTGGACCCGGACGAAGAGGTACCGGTCAACGAAGATGGTCTCGACCTCGGTGATCTTCACTTTCGCTCCCTCTGGCTCGCTTTGGGCGTTGCCTCTCGGGCCAGGTTACGCAGTTGCCTTCGCCGCCGGCGAGAGGAGCGCGCCCGTGCCACCGCCGACGGCCCTGCCCTGGGCCACGGGGCCTCGAGGCGCGCCCGGCACGTGCGGGCTCGTTCGCCCTGCGGCGTGTCGGCCGCCTCGCCTCTAGGACCTCTGCCTGAGAGCTCCCCCGTCCCGAGCACCTCCTGGCATTTACCTCCAGCAACCACTCGCCCCAGGGCGACGGCCACCGGTCCCGTGCTCGAGTGCACGCTGGCAGCATGGAGCGGCCTCTCGTGGCAACTTTTCTCGTCACTGAGAAGTCGTTAGCCGCACATCCATGAGTTTTTCGGGGAGAAATGGCATGTTTTCTCCGCCATGTGGCCTTTCCGGCCTGCGATCGGTGAGCTTTGTGCTCGGCCGCTCCATGCACATGATGTATAGCTTCGTCTACTGACTGCGCGGGCACCGCGGTGCGGCCACGGCTCTCGAACAGGCCCGCGCCAAGGGCCCGTTGCACGCACGCGAGGTCACCAGCTTGGAAGTGCTAGCCGGGATGCGCCGAAACGAGGAGGCGGCCACGAAGTCGCTCCTGTTGAGCACCGAGTGGCACGCCCTCGACCGACAAACGGCCGAGCAGGGAGCCGCCCAAAGAGGGCTCGGCCGCTGCTGGTTGCCGAGCCAGGGTGGCATCGACAGCGCAGACCTGGCTGTCGCCGCCCTGGCCACACTCATGGGGACCGGTGCCGCTCACGCGCAATGTGCGTCACTTCCCCATGTTCCCGGGGCAGCGACGGTCCCGGTCTTTGAGGTCTCCAGAGGTGGTCTACAGGAGGTTGACAGGTTGACGGTATAGGTTTACAGCGTTTACAATGGACCCATGGGTAGCCCCCTAGACACCATCTCAGCCGGCTTTTCGAAGGAGCTGGCTCGGCACGTGGAGATCGATGAGCAGCCTCCCGGTCTGTCAGAGGAAGAGCTTTTCGAGCTGGGCCAACGGGCTGCTCGCATGACGCTCGCCCCCCTGGTCTGGAGCACCAAGGTGGGTGACCGATGGGACGTACGTCGGGTCGCCGAGTTCCTCGACGTCAGCCGCCAGGCGGTCTACAAAAGGCTCCGAACTGGCTCGTTGCTCGGCCTCCCGGGCTCAGGTACGACTTGGTTCCCGGTCTGGCAGTTCGACCTTGAGCACCACGTCGTGCGCCACGTCGTCGCACCGCTGATCGAAGCGTTCCGCCGCGCCGACCCCGACGTGGATCCTCTCGTCATCGCCGCCTGGGCCACCAAGCAGAGCCCGTCCCTTGGCTCCAGTATCCCTGCCGAAGTAGTAGCTGAGGGAGGTCAGGACGATCGTGTGATCCTGGCCGCCGCCCGGGCGGCCCGGGGCCTCGCTGCGTGAGCCCGGAGCCGCTGCCGGAGCCGCCGGCTGACTACGGCCTTCTCATCGACTTCCCGACCCTCGGCAAGGACGACGTACCGCCTCGCCTTTACCGCGTCCACCGGGTCGACCGTGCAGCCGAGTGGTTCAGCACGTCGGGCACGATGCGTTTCGACCCGCCTGGTGGTGCAGCAGACCTGTTCGGGACCTGCTATCTGGCGGTGGACCCGGTGACTGCCCTGATAGAAGCTGTGGGTGACCTCCCGGCGCTGACACAGCAGATGCTGGACAACCGGGCGATGATGGTGGCCCAAATCCCCGTGACTCAGAAGCTGGCCAACATGACGTCCCCTCTCGTTGTCGGGCGCTGGAGGCTCGACCGGCGGATCTCGATGGGCGACGACTACGAGATCTGCCAGCGGTGGGCGCGCGCCCTGCGCCTGGCCGGCTTCAGTGGCGTCTATTACGAGCCCCGTCACGACCCTAGTGACCGCGAGGAGGTCCGCCCTGCCTCGGTGGCTCTGTTCGCGGACCCTGGCTACCAGCCGCACATGATGGCCCGTGACGGTGACGGACCCATCTCGACCCGTGTCATCGAGAGGGCCGAGGACGTCTTCGGGCTCCAAGTCCTTCCCAGCGCCCCTCTTCCCTCTGCTGCCATCTAGCCTTCGTTCGCCACGTCGGCTGACCCCCAGGAGGTGCGTCTCCGTGCCAGTCACAACCACGCCAAGCGGGCACGTACAGACCACTTGGAAGCCGCATAGCGGCAACTGGATGGCAGTAGTCATGAACCGCGACGCCAGCCCTGGAGTCGCGGTTACGGCCAATGCCGGTGCGACCATACCTGACCTTGGGTGGGTTGCCACTGGGCTCTTCGCCGGCGGCGGCCTGCTCTTGGTTGCCGCTACCCTCCTCGTTGCCGTACCCGTCGTGAGGGCCAGTCCCAGGCCGGCCCCCACTTGGTCCGCCGTCTCATAGCATCAGGGCATGCGCCCCCCGGTGGCGGCATTGACGCTTCCGCATCGCCGGCCGTTTCGAAGCCGCTGGACCTGGTCCGCCGGGACCGGGACAGCCGCCGCTCACGGGATGCAGCGACGCCCTAAACCAAGGGGAGGTCGGGCTCAGGGCGGCCTCCCCCTTAAACGCCCCTAATCCGACCTCAGTTGTAGGTGTAGATGGCTGAGGATCCCACAGTCGCCGCTATGCCGTTGACGGTCACCGCGACCGTTGCAAGCCCAGGGGTGCCCGCGGGCGTGAGCACCAAAAGCACCGTCGGCGAGCCATATATGACGAAGGCCGGGTTTCCCCCGATCTCTACGGTTATGCCGGTGCAGCCAGCACCTCTGTACCAAAGGCATGTCTCACCGTTGGGCGAGAGCTCAGATCCGAAGATCTCGAGGTAGCGGTGGCCGGCGCTCGCCCCTGACGTGGGCGAGAGCGAGGTGACGTTCGGCTGCGGCAAGGGCGCGACGACCGGGATGGACTGCTGGGCCACGTTGGAAGCGAGCCAGCCGGTGGTTGCGGCTTGGCTAGCGTCAACCACGCAGGTGCCGGGGGCGAGGAAGCTCACCACGCCGGTCGAGGGCCCGACAGAGCAGGCACCCGCAGTCGAGGAACTGTCCACCGAGTAGCTGACCGCTACGCCCGAGGGCGAACCGGTGGCAGTGGCGTCGTAGTTAGTGCCAACGACTCCCTCGGCCGGCGCCGTGCTCGTGAACTGGACCTGCTGCGCAAACGTGAAATTGAGGCTCCAGCCAGAAATGCTGCCCCCGTGGTCGCTGGTCCCACCGTCTTCCACCACGAACAGTTCCCAAGTCCCGTTGGGGTTGGTGCCGCCGAACACACTGCCGAAAGTGGCGGACCCCACAGTTGCAGGGGAACTGTAAGAAGAAGGCGCCGGGGGTGGGTACGGCTCGAAGTTCGAGTAATCAGTCGGCTTGCAAGCCCCGGTGCTCGGGTCCTGGGCCTGGGGCATTTGGGCGGCTGCTGAGTCCGCGAAGGTGAAAGTTGCGTCGTTTATGGCCGGCGACGTCGTACCGTCGGTTGGGCCTACATTGGACATGAGCACCAACCCAGCGCCGTTGGGGCCGACGAGCAGGACCTGGAGGTCGTTGGCGAACTCCGATTGGAAGTTCACGCCCGACAGAGTCGCCGACATGCCGGCGATCGTCGCATTGACGCCGCTCACGAAGATGCGTGAAGGGTACTGGTCGGCAGTCGTCGGGGTGCTGAAACCCTTCGGCAACGTGATACCGCCGGGATTGGTAAACGTAGTGCCGCTAACGACCGTATGGGTGTAGACGTCCTGGGTCGTGGTGCCAAAGCTGCCCAAGAAGTTTGAGCCGGTACTGGGCGTGTAAGTTGCCGTCAGGTCGTAGCTGCCTTCAGTCGCGAACGAGGTCGTGCAAACTGCGCTACCGCCCGACAGTGCTACGGCACCGCACCCAGCGATCGTCGAGCCGCCCTCGCTGAACGCCACCGTTCCCGTAGGCGTCCCGCTGCCGCTCGACACCGATGCAGTGAGCCTTACCGAGCTACCGGTGCCGCTCGTGAAGCTCGGGTTGTTGCCCGAGCTCAGGGTCGTCGTGGTGCTGACCGCTACGGCGGAAGTGGTGATCGTTATGCTCCACCCGCCCGAGACCACTTGATGGTCGCCACTGACGTTGTTGGTCATGTACAGGTCCCAGTTCCCGTTGGGGTTGGCTCCTGTGAACTCGCTGGTCAAAGTGGCGTTCCCCGTCGGCGCAGCTGCGCCGAAGCCCCCGGGTGCGGGCGAGGGGTAAACGTCGTAGGGCGACGGGCTGCCGTAGAGGTCGCTGAAGTCGGCGGGCCGCATGGTGAAGCTGCCGCTGCTCGGTATCGTCGCTGGTTGGCCACTTGAGGCCGTCGAGTAGTTGGTCCCACTGTCGGAGATCGTGATGGTCGCATCCGAAAGGCCCTCGTTGAAATTGCCAGGCGAGGTGAACAGGCTCAGCCCTTGACCCGCAGGGTCTACAAGGAGGGCGCCGATGTCTTCGGAGAACCCGGCAGCCTGGGCCGGGATGCCGGCGGGCCCGTACGTGGTCACCCCGTTGAGCGTGATCGTCACGCCGGTGACCGTACCGCTCAGGCCCGAGACCGAGATCGGCGAGGGGTAAGTCGTGGCCTGCACCGGCGCAGTGGTCCCCGTGGGAACGGTTATCTGGCCGGCATTCTGGAACGTTGCGCTCGAGGCGGCGGCCGGGCCTGCCACGGCCGCTACGGGGCCCGTGGCGAGGGCCAGCGCGGCGAGGATCCTCACGGGTTTCAGCAAGCAGCGCAGGTGCACAGTCACCCTTCCTTTCGCTAAGACAGCCCCAGTTGTACTTCGGGACGTCGCAGTGAGCTTATAGGCAGGCCTAAGCACCGTCTATGGGCCGGCCTCAATCGCGACCCCCAGATACCACGATAAGTGCTAGTACCACTGTGTAGAGTGGCTAGCGAGGTCCGCGCTTTGAGCCTGGGGCGAAAGGCCTGACCCGCGCGCTGGCAGATCGTCTCTGCCTGGAGAGCTCCCGCACCGGTGGGCCATCCTCACGTGGACACCCTCGCGGTCGCCCGCGATAAAACCGAGGTGCTCCCAGAACCGCTGGGCGCGGCTCGAGCTCTCGGCGTGACAGGTGACGTCGACCCCGCTTTGCGCAGCCTCGTCCAAGAGCTGGCGGACCACTGCCGTCCCCACGCCCGCACCCCGATGTTCGACGAGGAGGGAAAGGTCGACCACGTGCCAGCCAGGCCCGCTCCGGTCCACTATGAGCCGCCCTGCCGGGGTGCCGTCCACCACCACTACCAAGTGCTCGGCAGAGGGGAAGGCGGACGCGTAGTAGCGCGTCTGCATATCGAACTGGGACCTGGCAAACATCTCGGCCGTGATGCTCGGCCACCCCAGGGCTGAAAGCTCCGCTTCTCGTGTCGAGCGGTACACAGCCTCGAGGAAGGGGGCGTCGTCGGGCAGGACAACGCGACTGGTACGCACCTGAGCGTAGCCCATGGGTGAAACCTAGTCGAGATCCAAAGATCTTCGGTGGTCCTTCCTTCTTGGGTAGCGAAGCCCTAGAGTCTGGCGCCGGGGAGCAGCGTGCTCCCATACAAAAGGAGGAGCCGGTGGCTGAAGCGTTCATTGGGGAGATAAGGCTTTTCGGTTTCAATTTTGCCCCCGTTGGGTGGGCAATATGCAATGGGCAGTTGCTCTCGATAAGCCAGAACACAGCCCTCTTTTCTTTGCTCGGGACGTATTATGGCGGCGACGGGCAGACCACTTTCGGCCTCCCGGACCTCCGGGGGCGAGTACCGCTCAACATGGGGCAGGCCCCGGGGTTGTCCAGCTACTCGATCGGCGATTCGGGCGGGAGCGAGGCCGTCACCCTCAGCGCCAACCAGTTGCCCTCGCATACCCACGCCCTCCAGGGCTCCGACGCCCAGGCCGCGACCGACCGGCCGGACGGCGCGGTGCTGGGCCGCCCGACGGCGGGGAACATCTACGCTTCGCCGCCAGGCAACGTGGCACTTGACCAAAGCGCCATCGCGGGTAGCGGCGGCGGCCAGCCCGTGGCCATCCGTGCGCCCTACCTGGCGCTCAACTTCTGCATCGCTTTACAGGGCATTTTCCCCTCGAGGAACTAGGGCGCCGGCCGCCAAAAGCCGACGGAGCAAGAACGAGCCGGGGAAGGCCGCCCGGCTCGTTCGTCTTGCACTTACCCCGTTGCAATCCAAATGCACCGGGAGTTATCACCTGTAGGTGTGACCGGCATCCCCGCGCGGCCGCCGCTCGTCAACCCCGAGGTTGGGCTTAGCGAGGAAGCCTCAAACGGGGCGGGCGCGACGGTGCAGTTACTGCGCCACTTGGCCACAGAGCAGCTGGCTGCCAACTCGGGCGCCGCGGTTGGACCGTCACCGAACCCGTGGCGAACAGCTCCAGCCGGCGCAACCCACACGCCAAGGACCTGATCTGGCAAGCCAGCTAGACCTCGCCGGCCCGTCCGTGGCCAAATAGTGCCGTCGTGCATGAAAGGGGTCGTAATTGAGGGTAGTAGGGAAGGTGCGGGAGAAGCTGCGGCCGGCATGGCAGCGCGTGCGACAAGGACTAACCGAGCATTTGGTCGACCGCATCCGACGCCGCGTCGACCGCATCCGACGCCGCTTTCTCTATGAACTGAACCAGTTACGGGAGTCGTTCGACGTTTTCAGACGCGTCGCTCCAAATGTCATGTTAATTCTGAGCGGAGTCGCGGTGCTGACCGTCCCGCTCGTCTTCACGCTGTACTCACCCGAACTGCTTCCATCCCCCAGGCACACCGACGGTGGGCTTCCTCTTCGGTGGCGAGTAGTCATCGGTGCTGTATGGTTGATCCCGGCGTTTATGACTGTCCTTGAGGCTCGCGCTCGGCTAAAGCAACAGGAGGGCCGATGGGGGGACGAACTGGCCAACGTCCCGGTCCCGGCGACCGTGCAGACTCTGGATGAACTGTTGCGGAGTGGCACGCACGGCACACCGCCGTCGTACCGCTGGTCAGTTTACGTTTTTGATGACGACCGGCACCTGCTCTATCCGATTTTCCCGGATCCGACGGACGACGAGTCCAGCCCCTACGTGTTCAAGGTTGGGCAGGGGGCCACGGGCCTCGCCTGGCAGAACCGGACTGTGGTGTTGGCCTCGGGGGACGCTGTCTCGGACGCCACGCACGGCTTAACCGAAGCCCAGCAGAACGAATTCCGTGCCTACCGATCTGTGGTTGCCGCCCCGATCGCAGCGGGCGCTACGACCATCGGCGTCCTGACCGGCATCAGCGAGATCGACGACCCGTACTTCACTACCTCGGCCGGGCTCCGGACGCTGCGCAACTTGGCCGATACGGTCGGAATGGCACTGGTCACTGCACTCCCGGCCCCCGAGCCGGCGAGATCGAAGCGGTCTCTCTAGCGCTGCGCCGGCGACTGAGCCTCAGTCGAGCGTAGCCGAGCCTTGTACAGGGTCACGACCTGGCCCCTGGTGAGGTTCATGCGGCTCTCGGCCCCCTCCGCGCGCTCCCTTTCGCGCTGGGCACGCTCTTCGGACGTCTCCGGGATCAAGACGAACCGGCCGTCTGTGCTCGGTCTCACGGTGGATGTCATGACTGCTTGATCGTACCGCAACTCGCGAGTTCGCGACCATTTCGCCGAGTGGGCGAGGCATTACAACACAACGAGGGCCCAGCCTCTCACCAGCTCCCAGGTATGCCAGCTGACCGCGCCGGGGCCCACCGTGTGGTTGGGCGGCCGTGGCTGTCTCTCGGACGAGCCCTGCCGAGACGGGTCACCTGCCAGCTCCAGGTCAATACTAGGAGCTATAATCTGAGTATGTCCAAGGTCATGGTGTCGTTGCCCGAGGAGCTGCTCCAAGAGATCGACGAGGTGGCACGACAGAGGTCGATGAGCAGGAGCGCCCTGCTCGCCGCTGCCGCTCGACGCGAGATTGCGCGACCAAACCCCGCCGATGTCGACGACGCCATCATCCGGTCCGAACAACGCTTCCGCGCCGCCGGCCGCTTCGAAGCCGCCAACCTGGTCCGTCGGGACCGGGACAGCCGCCGGTGACGGCGCTCCTCGTCGACACGTCGGTCCTCATAAAGTGGTTCCACGGCGAAGGCGAGTCCCAAGTCGCCGAGGCACGAGCGTTGCGTGAAGCAACAAGACGGGGTGAGATCGAGGCTCGGGTAATCGACCTGGCCCTCTACGAGATGGGCAACGTACTCCTTCGCTCGCTCCATTGGAGCGGGCCCGATGTCGCCGACCAGCTCGACGACCTCGTCGTTATCTGCGGCTCCCCGCTCGCGGTGGCGCCCAACTGGCTCCGGCAGGCGGCCCTCATGGGGGCAACCAAAGGGCTCACCTTCTACGACGCGTGTTGGGTCGCGACGGCCCAAGCGCTCGGGATCTCCTTGGTGAGCGCGGATGCCGAGCTCCTCGACGCCGGACTTGCCGAATCACCTCGAGCGGCCGCCCGACGACTCCGCCTTTCCCCGCCCTCATGACGCGGCCCATTATCCTTGCAAATGAAGGCTATTTCTGGAGCCCGCCCCCACGGAGCGAGGTGAGGCGCTGGGCGACCCGCCGGCTCCGAGCTGGGAACGAGCGGGGCTGAGGCTTAAGCAGACGTGAGCACATCTCTTGCCGTCGGCCCGAGGACGTCGTTCGGGCCGATCGCCCTTATACGTACACCTACGCTCTCGTTGGGCAGGTCGGTCGTGATCTCTTCGCTCCGGGCGGTACCGGGCAAGAAGGTCTCCGTCGTCGCGCCGTCCCCGGTCGTCACCAACAAGTCATAGCCCGTAGGTGCCACGCCGCCTTGGTCCCAACTGAGGTTCGCTGTCGTGCCATCACGGCTGAGCCTCACATTGGTTGGTGCCTGCACCGCCGGCGGGGCTGGGGCCCCATAACTGCCGACGACCTTGTCCACGCGCGGTAAACCTGCCTCCTCGAACTCGGCCACGGTTTTTCGCTCGCCGGCGATGCCGTAGGGACCTGGATCCTCAACAACGCCGGCCCCCGGCCCGTCGAGGCCGACCTGCTGCTCGTCCATCAGGGCTTTGACGACGGCCTCGATCAACAGGGGGTTGCCCCCGGCGCGGGCGACCTGGGCGCGCAGCTTGGGCCCGAGGCCCGCGCCTAGCCTGGACTCCCACGTAGGGGGCTGTCCATGGCCATGTAAAAATCCCC
>JAJZYO010000394.1 GCA_021798075.1 Actinomycetes bacterium | reverse complement strand
GCTCTTCCGATCCTGCCAACCGTTCGCAGGAGCCTCCGCAAAAGGAAAAAGGCGCTGCCCACGGCGACCATCAGAGCCACGCCGGCCTCAGCGAGGGAAAGAGCGAACACACGGGAGCGTTCCGCGGCGAACGGCCCCAGGTCGCTCGCCGCAATATAGGTCCCGACCGTGCGCGGTCCGGAACGGAGCGGGGCTGCGACCAGTTCCAGCGGCACGCCTGCGACCGTCTTCGCGACGGCTACCGTCCGAGCCGGGGGCACCGTGAGCCAGCTCTGGACCAGGGGATCCTTGGCCAATGACCCCGAGCCACTGGTCTCCAAGCTCTTGCCGTCAAGCTTCATTACCACGTTGGAGCCTGCCGACAACCGGCTGTCTTGGAGGAACTGGACCGAAAAGCCCCAGAGGCTCTGACCGTGGGGCCTCTTCAGGGCCTCCTGTTGGTACTGGCGAAGCTGGCCCCCAATGGCGGACGCTGCCGCCGTCTGGTAGGTCAGGGTGAAACTGCGAACGAGCACAACGACGACCGCGCCTAGGGCGAGCGCAAGCACCCCAGCGTGAAGAGCGGCCAAACGGCCTGCCGAGCCAACTCTCACGTTGCGCTTTGGCGTGTTTCTTCGCGCCACGCCGCCATGACCGAAGGCGGGCAGAAGGAGCGCCCTACAGGCCACGTCACTTGTCCCCGGTCTTTGCCTTACCGGGCCGGCCCTTCGCTGGCTCGCTGGCGCCGTCAGGGACGGGGTTGCCATTGCCGTCCTCCACTCGCACTCTAGGCACCACGGTCAACACGGTGGTGCCCTCGGCGCTCCCTGAGGAGCGGGTCCCCGAAGACCGAGGGTTGCTTGTGGACGTGGGAGGAGCACTAGTGACCGTGGTACGCGGGGCCATTGTGGAGGCCGAACTGGGTGGTACCACCCGCGAACCGCCCGTACCCACATCGATATGGGCCGGAAGGCTGGGACGACCAGTGAAGGTGACCATAAGCCCAACGGCGACCAGGGACGCGACTACCACACCCAACGGTGCAACGACGGCTGCCCATCGCTTCAGGCGCCTCAATCTACGCCCCCTAGGGTTTGTTTGGCCACCTGGGAGGCGCCCGTCAAGGTCGCCCTCGGTGTTTTGTACCCATCGATTCTACAAGGCAAAGGGCGTGCTCGGGGCGAGCAGCGGCGGCGAGGCGGGCACGGCGCATGATCGGGCCTTCCTCGAAGGGCAGAGCGTCCACTGACGCGTATCCCCACTCGTCCAGGGAAACTCGCTCGGGGCAGCGAAGAGCGCATATGCCGTGGCCGTCGCAGGCATCCGCAACGAGCCGCAGTTGCCACCGGAGCGCGGTGGCCGGTGCGGAAGGCGCCACTCCTCCAGCCGATGCTGGAGCCCTCACGTGCGCCTCGGAAGCCGAAACCTCGGACCGGAAACGTTTTAGGGCCGCGAGAGAGGAGGCAATAGCCTTTGCGGACCTGTTGCTATGAGTATCGAGGGCGACGGCTACCGGACGCTAAGAAGGCCGTGAGCATCCTCTCACGTTGGAAGGCCCTTGCTGCCGAACGCAACCCCGGCCTCGGCTACCACGGGCTCAACCGTGACGTCGCTGAAACCAGCCTGGCGGAAATAGGACTCCCATGTCCGCATGTCGACGGGACGTTCCTGCAAGCGGAAACTGAAGCGCACCACGTTTTTGGCCACCCGCCACCAGCCGCTCGGCCCCCGTCGTGCCAAGACGCTGACCTTGGACCCGATGATCGTCCAATCCCGGGCGCTTGCACCCCGCCCGAACATCATGTCGCCGACAACGAGCCGACCTCCGGGCCGCAGCCAACCGAAGGCCCTCTTCACGAGCAACGCCTTATCAGGGTCGCGCAGGTGGTGCAGCGCATAGTTGGACACGACGAAGTCGACGCTCTCCGACGGCAGGTCGAAGTCCTCAACCGGGCAGACGACGCATGTCACACCGTGAAGCCCGTCCAATGCGGCCTTCTCGCGCAGTTGGCCCACCATGGCAGGGCTGATGTCCACAGCGGTCACTTCGGCACCTTGGCGCGCAAGTGGCAGGGCGAGGCTTCCCGTCCCGCAGCCGAGGTCGACGACCTTTTTGCCCGGGCTCGCACCGGTCGCGTCCAAGACAGCCTTCACGACCCGCTCGAGGCCGGGCGAAGCACCGTGGTCCCATGTCCGGGCCCTGCTGTCCCAGGTCCGCTGCAGCAAGTTAAAGCGGGTGCTACTCATCGGTGGCCACTTTCCCCCCCGTGGCCTTACGCCAAAGTGAAGCTGGGCACGTCACTGAGCGTACCATCACGATGCTGGGCACGATGCTGGGCCTCCGTCCCGGCCCGGTGCGACGGCGCGCCGCACCAGCGGCCATCTATAGCGGACGAAGTGCTCGCCGCTCCGGCTAGTGACCTCCCCATAAGGCTGCCACCCGAGGTGCACATAGAAGCCGCTCGCAGCCAGCTCTGGGGGGGTGACCAGGACAACCTGGTCCAGCCCGGCTGCTTGAGCGACGCGCAACGCCTCCTGGACGAGCCCCCGTGCAACGCCGGCCATCCTCGCGGCTGGAGCGACCATGAGATGGGTGATCTCCGCTTCCTTCATGCCACGCTCAGGGCCTCTTGGGGCCCCAGGCCTCCGAGATGCAAGTCGCACTGCTCCTCTCGCATAGCGGGCCGCGCGCGTGGCAAGCAATTCGCGGGCAAAGAGCGGGTGCGTTGCAGCGCGCCCCAGGAGGCGGGCCGCCATCCCGATGCCGTGCCGCCGGGCCATGAACCGGTAGTGCGCGGCAGGCTGCAGAGCCCCGAGCAGGACTCCGATAACGTCGCCACCAGCATCGACGGCCGCCAGCGCCAGGCCTGCCGGGCTTTCACACCAAGCCAAGTGGTAGAGGCGGAGGAAGCCCACTCCCGCGCGGGTCAGGAACTCCGCGCCGAGCACCTCCCGGTGCAGGCGCGCACTCACCCGAGCATCGTTCGCCGAAAGCGGCCTGATGGAGTAGCGAGCCCCGTCGCCACGCGCCTCCTGGCTCTCGCCACTCGTGAACGCCGTCACCACCAGCCCGCCGCCTCCCAGAGCTTCGCCACCCTACTCGACGAGCGCAACATGACCCGTCGCCCCGCAGAGTTCCGCTTGGTAATTTCCACGAGCATAGTTCGCACCCGTCCGGGCTGGTCAAGCCGCGCGGCGCAGTCCCTCGTCGTCACCGCTTTGCCCCCGCTTTGCCCCCGCCGACCAAGGCGACCCCCGCAGCCAAGCCCCGCGATCACCCAGGCCTGGCGGTCACCCCCCCACCCCCCCGGCGATCTCCCCCG
>JAJZYO010000393.1:2978-3308 GCA_021798075.1 Actinomycetes bacterium | reverse complement strand
CCTCGATGCCCCCTCCGGCGACCCAGGCGCCGCCGCCGGCGGCCGCGAGCTGCGAGCCCAGCGCGCCTGTTGCGGACCAAGACCGGCCCCCGTCACCGGTCCACCAAGCCTGGCCCGGGCAGGGGCAGGGGCCGTTAGCACCAATCGTGCAACCGCCGGTCAACGCGACCCCGCGTACCGCATCGTAGAAATGCAGCTCGGCGAGCGGCCCCCCAAGCCCGCCCGGTACGTTCGTGCCCTTGGGCGAGGCGAAGACCTGGGACCAGCTGCGGCCACCGTCGCCCGTCGCGAGCACGGCCAGTTGAGGTACCTGGCCGAACTTGGCGTAGT
>JAJZYO010000393.1:0-2968 GCA_021798075.1 Actinomycetes bacterium | reverse complement strand
CTGCGTAGCCCCTACGGGCCGTGGGGAACGAAAGCGAGGTGAGGAGGTAGCCCGCACAGGTCCCCGGGACCGCCTGCCAACTGGCCCCGGCGTCGCTCGTCGTCCAGATCCGGCTCGTGCAACCTCGAGGCTCCGAACCCTTGGGCGTCGATGCGCTCGAGCCGGCGGCGAAGCCTTCGCTGGTACTGACGAAGGCGATCCCGCCGTTGGGGGACCCTCCCGGGAAGGCCACTGCCGACCACTGGCGGCCCCCGTCGGTGGTCCGGAAGAGCAACGCCGGGTACGCTCCTGCTTCTCCGTACATGGCGTCGGGGAGCGCGAAGCCCAATTGCTTGTTGACGAAGTACAGAGCCGAGGTGGACCAGTACCAGTCGGCGCCGCCGGCCTGGGCCGCTTGTGCCGAAATCGACGGTAGGTGGAGCGTGACCGGCACCTCATGCTACGAGGCCCGGTTGTCAGCCTTTTCGACCAGGAGCGGGCCACGGGTGCCGAGGCCTGCGGCCACGACTTCACCGCCGATCGTCCCCACCCAATGGAGCACGATGTCGCTCCCCTGCCAGACCTTCGCCCAGCTCGCCCCGTCGTCGGTGGTGCGCTCGATCTCGCTCGTCGCCCCGGTGGCATAGCCAGAGGTCGGCGCTTGGGGCACGGCGGCCAGGTAACCCGTCTCCCCGGAACTAAAAGCCACACCGACCTGGCCAGGGGCCGGCCCGGCAGAGGCGACGGCGCTGGCCGGAGGGAGCGTGGCGGCTTTTTGCGGGACGACGTCGAGCGGCCGTGTAGCCGGCAAAGTTGTCGTCGGGGACGTGGGCGCCGGCTCCGCCGTAGCTACGCCCGATGACTGGCCACCGGTAGCACACAGGCCCGCGACGACGGCGGCACAAGTCGCCAGTGCCAAGGGCGCCCAGCGACGAAGCCTCATCACCACTAGGAACCGTCCAGCGGGTTGCCGAGTTCCCTGTGCCCTGCCCGTGTGACGGGGCGCTCCTCACCCGCCGAGCGCGTCCCTCAGTGCAGCATCGGGCAGCGCCGTTCGGGGCGGCGGCCAACCGGAAGGAACCCTCGGCGGGGCCGGCGAGGTTTCCCTGATGGTGGTCAGCGACCGTTGGTTTTGTCGGGGGCGCGGAGCCTTGGTTGCGGCCTGGTGCGCGACCGTTATAGCAACGTGCAGCGTCGTAGCATGGCCCGTCGGGCCGGTGGCCTTCGCGACGCAAGGAATCTCGTACCCCACGAACATCTACCTGCCACCCGTCCCTCCTATCAGCAAGACAGCGATCGGTTGGCCCGAGGGGGCGAAGGTGAGCTGCCCCAACCCAGCCGGCGTCCGGGCCCCGTCCGAGGAACCAACGGACCAAGTCATCGCCTCCCTAAACGCCCTCTTCTCGGCGCCGACCGAGGCCGCCGCGTTCGCCTTTTCCGACCGAGCGGGCTGGGTTTGGGTCTCTTCCTGGTGGGGCCCGGGACGCAGGAGGGGGCCGCTCGTCTACGCGCCGGGGACGGTGGAGGTACTGCCCGCGGCCGAGACGGCCTACGTCGCTCCCTACCGCGTCGTCTGTGGCAAGAAGTTGGTGAGGGAGTCCTATGCGGTCGTGGCCTGTGAGCACCCCCACGAGCTGATCAAGGTGTGCGAGGTGCACAACCCGGCGATGGTTTTCGACCTCTTCTTTTTCGACCGGCGTGGGTACTGGTTGTTCTGGGGAGAACAGCCCTGAGCTACAGCCGAAGAATCATTGCCTTTCCTCGTCGCGCAGGGCTCCACATGCTTCCCCCGCATGGGCCAAGGCCACCAAGCTGCCCGAAAAAGGCAGTCGGGCACAGGCAAAAGCCGGCAGAGCAGCGGCCTCGCCCGCCGCCGGCGTCCTGGGCACCCTCAGCGCCAGGACGGCGAGGACGAGAGACGTGAAGACGAGGCTGCGCAACAGGTGAGGGAACCGCCAGCGGGCCCTCCAGGGTTTCGCCCGCAGTGGCACAACCGAGGATCTTGGCCGTGCTTGCAGCGATCGCGCTGGTCACCCCCGCCTCGGGCATGGCACGGTCGCTCAGCCGGCGGGAGCTGGGCCCGCGCCGGCGCGTTGCGAGCCGGCAGGAACTGGCAGCACGCTGTGCGTCAACCCGAGTCGACCTCGGACGGCGGAAAAACGTGGTCAACAGTCGGGGACGTGCCGCAGGTGCCTCCCCGGAACAGCAGCGTCTGGGTGCACGGCTTGGACGGCTCGACGTACGGCAGCCACCCCAACTTGGGGTCGCCCGCGAGGAACTGAACGCTCACAGGCCCGCGCTGTACCGGCCAGCCGACGCCGTTGAACGGCGCCACGATCTCGTAGCCCGGCACGTGCACCTGCGACCAGGTCCGGCCCCGGTCGGCCGTCCAGAGCAACCCGGTGGTACGGGCGAGCGCTTCCGGCTTGTCCACCGCGTCGCCGAAGCGGTAGAGCCAGAGCCAGCCGGCGCTCGGGGAGACGGCGTCGAGGCTGTAGCCACGAGCGCGGATGGTGCAGGAGGGGGCTACTTCGGGAGCGGAGAGATCCTGTGGAGGGCGAACGACGGCGGGAGGGACTGGGCCGCCACTTGGTCGACGCCACTGCATGTCCTCGGGGACCGTCCTGGCTGACCGGAAAAAGAACCGGTCAAACCTACCGTTTCGGTTCGTCCCGTTCAACCCGGGAAAGCGGGCAGCGCCACCTGCTCCCAGGCCTTCCCGCCGTCGGAAGTGCGGTACAGGCTCCATCCCTCCACCGGTACGCGCCAGCCGTCCTCGGCGCCCACGTAGTCAAGCGTGCCGTCCTGCACGCCAAAGTCGAGGGCAGACGTGGCGGTGCTCCAGCTGCGCCCGCCGTCCGTGGTGGTGAGGACGGTCGTCCCTGCTGTCAGCTTCCAGGTCGTTGAGCTCACGACGTCGACCGACCAGGGCCGGGGAGGTCCCGGAGGGGCCACCGGCCACCAGGTGGCACCGGCGTCGGTCGTCCGG
>JAJZYO010000392.1 GCA_021798075.1 Actinomycetes bacterium | reverse complement strand
TCTGGTCCCCCAGCACTACCTCGACGGGCTCGACCCCGTCCAGCGCGTCCAAGTCTGGGCGCGCCAACTGAGCGAAGGGCACCAAGTAGGCCAGGCCGTGCTCGTCGCCGAAGCGGACGACGAAGTGGTCGGCTTCGTGAGCGTCGGGCCGTCGCGAGACGATGACGCTAACGGCCAGGGGGAAGTGTGGGCCATCTACCTGCTCCCCGATTTCTGGGGCCAAGGGGTCGGCAAAGCGCTCATGCGTGCGGGTTCCGAGAGCCTCCGGGGTTTTGGGTTCACAGAGGCGACGCTCTGGGTGCTGGGCACAAACGAGCGAGCGCGCCGTTTCTACGAGGCCGTCGGCTGGGCCCCCGACGGGGCAAGCAAACGGGACGACAGCCGTGGTTTCCCCATAACCGAGGTACGCTACCGGCACCGGCTTGGCTGACAGCACCGGACCTCTCCTGCTGAGAAACCGACTGGTGAGGCGCCCGGGTTGCTCGGCACCATGCGCCAGTTCTTGCCTTGGTCGGTCGTCCGGAGCAAGACCGGGACGGCACAGAGGTCCTGAGGGGTCTTGCCGCAGGGCGTGGCTGCGGCGGCAAGCCATCCAGACGTGGTGCTCGCCATGGCGAAGCCCCAGATGGGGTCACCCTTGCCGTACGTTGGCGGAGCGGGCACTTCGGCCCAATGCTGGCCGGCGTCCCCGGTGACGTAGAGCCTGCGGCCAGAGGTCATCGCCCAAATGGTTGGCGAGCTGACCTCTAAGGCGGGCTCTGTCAACCACCCGGGGGCCGGAGAAGGTGGGTTCGGCGCGGCGGGTAGCGGCTCGGCTCGCCACCGGCTACCACCGTCGTCGGTCGCATATAGGACGCCTTTCCCGCCAGGCAAGGTGGCTGCGACGACGCCATTGGCCGCCGAGAAGAAGTGTGGTGCCGAAAGCGCCACCGGGGCAGCGCTCCCGCCCGGGAGGACTACATGCTGCCAGGTCCTCCCGGCGTCGGTCGTCCGCTCGAGCAGGTGGTCCGCGCTCAGCCACCCAAAGTTGGCGTCCACGAAATCTATCGCCGGCACTTCCGACTTCGGGAGCTGCACCGAGACGACCACCCAGCTGGCCCCGCCGTTGGCGGTCGAGTAGAGGGTGCCTTTGCTCCCGAAGGCGAAGCCGTGAGCGGCGTCGACGAAAGAGAAGGACGTGGCGCACGCAGAGCAGCTCGGGAGAGCCGTCCAGTGCCACACCTGGCCCCCATCGTTGGACCGCTCGATGGCAAAGCCCCTGAGGCCTTCCTTCGTCACGTCCCCCGCCTCGGTCGCCGAGAACCAAAGGTCCTCGCTCCCGAACCAGCCAAAACCGGCAAGCCGGACTGCGGCGTCGTCACCCACGAGGTTGGAGGGTGTGATGTCGTGCCAGTGCGCCCCGCCGTCGTTGGTACGCCAGAGGCCACCGCCGTTCCCGGCCCAGACATCGCCTCCGTCGAAGAGGGCGAAGGCCAGGGCGGCAAAGGCGTTGGGGGTCTTCACCACGCCCTCACAAGTGTCGCGCGCGGAAGGTGCGCCAAAGACCAGCGAAGAGGCGAGTGCCGTCGCCATGGCCAGCGACCCCAACGACTGCAGCACTGTCACACTCCCACTACTTGGCTGCGGTACCATCGGTTCCCGTCGTGCTGCTTGAACGTATCGTCGCTCGCCGCTAGCCCGGAGCCCAACCACCGGAGACGGCCTCGTCCGTCGCTAAGGAGCCAGAGACGAAGCCAGCCGAGAGCCCGTTGAGTCGTCCGCATTGAACATTCTGCCCCACATTCGAACGCTCGTTGCCGAGCTCCGACCCATCTTTACGTGCTCTGGCATCTGAGTGTTGATGCTCACGGCGCAACCAACCGCATATTGACAAGGAGAGTTGCGAGCTGGGGCACTACGCCAGCGGTACTCCATGACCAAGTGCCCTGTGCTGGTTGGTGCGTGGTAACCAACCTCGAGGACCTGCTTGCGCCCGGATGTGCAGTACCGCAAGTTAGGCGCTGGCTTTTTCCTCGTCGCTCAAGGTGGCCAGCAGCAGTTCGGGCGCACGGCCCCGCGCAGTGGCCCTGTTGGCTGAGCCCTGTCGGGGCCCTGAGTCGGCTGGGCAAAGGCTGCCAGGCGATGTCGGACACGCCGTACCCGTCATGGGTCAACCTAGTAATGGCGGCTCCGTCGGGGTGGACGGTGAACAGGTAATTGGGGTCACAGCACACGGACGGGTGTGCAAGGAGCGTCGAGGAGAACGCGATCTCTCTCCCGTCCGGGGACCACGCCGGGTCGCTGCTCCAGACGCCGTCCCTGGAGAAGACCGTCCGGGCTCCCTTGCCATCAAGGTTCACGATGTCGATGGCCCAACGGGTCTTTCCTTCCGCCACGAACGCGATCTGCTGCCCCTCGGGTGCCCAAGAAAAGGGACGGCCGTTGCCGCCCGTACCCGTGGCGACCTCCCTCATGTCGGTCCCGTCGGCATTCATCACGTAGATCGCCTGCTCAACACGTCCCGCCCGGTTACGCACGTTGCGGACAAAAGCGATGCTCTGGCCGTTGGGGGACCAGGCCGGAGCATACTCCGTCGCGGGGTCGTGCGTGAGCCTCCTGGTGCCCGTCCCGTCGGCGTTCATTACGTAGATGTCTGTTGGGCACGAAGTCGATACGTCCCAGCCCGCCAGGCAGTTCTTCACACCGGGGCGGTCCTGCGTGCTCACAAAGACGATCCTCTTCCCGTCCGGGGACCACGCGGGCCATGCATCGTTCAGGCCCTCGGCGAGAAGGTGGGCGTGCGACCCGTTGGGACCCGCTACGTAGATGCCGAAGTGGACCTGCCCGTCGGCCGACTGCCGCGCCTGCTGTGCGATCCCGACGTACGCGATCTTCCTCCCGTCAGGCGACCACGCGACGTCGGCGCAGTAGTAGCAGTTGGCAAGCACGCGGTGACGTCCCGACCCATCGGGCTCGAGCGCATCGGTCCACGTGGCCCCGTCGCCCCGCCCTGTGAGAAGTAGATGAGCCCGTTCCCCTTGGCGGCGACAGGAGGAGAGGGCGCCGAGCTCGTCCTCGCCGGTGAAGGCCCTGCTCGGCCTGGCCCCCATGTCGCGACGGCAATGGCGACCCCAGCTACAACGGCAGTTGCGACAACGAGGCCGGTTACCCAACGGCGACGGCGTTGACGTCGCCGTGCCTCTTCGATCAGGGCCTCGACGCGATCAGGCGTCCGGGCCGTCACATGCTCGGCGGTCTTCATGCGCGCTCCTTGAGGCACCTCCTAGATGATCTTGGCAAGCTTGTTAGGGTGATCGTCGAATTCGCGTGG
>JAJZYO010000391.1 GCA_021798075.1 Actinomycetes bacterium | reverse complement strand
CTAGCGACGGCGGGCATCTGGCGACCAGTCGGCCTCGAGCGTTGGCGCCTAGCACGGATAGCCAGTGTCCGGCCGTTGGTGCAAGTCGACATCCCGGTCCAGGCTGAGGGCGGGCCCCTGCCGGCCGACGCCTCGTCTCCGAGACGGGCCCCCGTGAGCGTGCAGCTGCACGTTGCCCTCGAACGCGCCGACCTTGGCCAGGATGACGCTCTTCACATTGAGGCCGAGGTCGCCGGCAAGGCTGCGACGGTTGACGTAGTAACGGGCGAAAGTGCGGCGGTCGTATGCTTGGACATCCCCGACGCGGATCTATGGTGGCCCGCCGGCTACGGCGCGCAGCCGCTCCATCAGGCCGAAGTGCGCCTCAAGGGCCCCGGTGGTGAGCTGCTTGGCACCTGGCAAGCGCGCCTCGGGTTCCGTTCGGTCGAGCTCGACACGGCTGACGACGAACGGGGTAGTCGCCTCGGCTTCGTGGTCAACGGGCGAGCCGTCCAGGTGCGAGGCGCCAACTGGATCCCCGAGGACTGTTTCCCTTCGCGTGTCGGGCGGTCTCGCTATCGCCGGCGCCTGGAGGACGCCCGGGGGGCCAACGTCAACTTGCTGCGCGTCTGGGGCGGGGGCATATACGAGGACGAGGACTTCTACGAGCTGGCCGACGAGCTCGGGATCATGGTCTGGCAGGACTTTATGCTGGCGTGCGCGGCGTACGCCGAAGAGGAGCCCTTGCGCTCGGAGATCGAGGCTGAGGCGCGAGAGGCCCTGACAAGGCTCGCTGCCCACCCAAGCGTCGTCGCTTGGAGCGGCTGCAACGAGAACATCTGGGGTTACGAAGACTGGGGGTGGAAGCCCTCACTGGAGGGGAAGACCTGGGGGGCGGGGTACTACTTCGACCTGTTCCCGTCGCTCGTTTCGGAGCTCGACCCCTCGAGGCCGTACATGGCCGGAAGCCCATGGTCATTCGGCCACGACGCGCACCCGAACGACCCGCGCTATGGGAGCGTGCACGTCTGGGACGTCTGGAACAGCAAGGACTACACCGGGTACAGGGACTGGCAGCCCCAGTTCGTAGCCGAGTTCGGCTTCCAAGGACCACCGGCGTGGGCCACCTTGGTACGAGCCCTCGACGGCAGCCCTCTCGATAAGGCCAGCCCGGTCGTCGCTGCGCACCAGAAGCAGCGCGGAGGCATCGAAAGGCTCGACCGATGGGTCGCGATGCACTTTCCCGAGCCGGGGCCCTTCGAGGACTGGCACTGGGCGACTTCCCTCAACCAGGCGCGAGCGGTGGGCTTCGGTGTGGAGCACTGGCGCTCGCTCTCCCCGACCTGCCGCGGCACGGTCCTTTGGCAACTGAACGACTGCTGGCCGGTCATGTCATGGGCGGTAGTTGACGGTGACGGGCTAAGGAAGCCCGTATGGTATGCGCTGAGGAAGGCCTACTCCGACCTACTGCTGACCATCCAGCCTGGAGGTGCCCAGGCCGCCAGGGCGGACGGTGGCACCGTTGAGCTCGCCGCCGTCGCGGTCAACGATGGCCAGGAGACGTGGAGCTTCGACCTCGAGGTGACGAGGCGGGACTTTTACGGCGCCGTCCTGGCCACGTCCAGCTCCTCGGTCCTCGCCCGCCCTGGCGAGCGCGCACGGGTCGTCCTAGGTCCTGAAGCGCTGCCCGGTGACCCGGCGCGCGAAGTCCTGGTGGTCGAAGGTGGTGGTCACCGGGCGTTGTGGTTTTACAGGGAGGACAAGGAGCTCGATTTGCCGGCGCCTGCCCTCGACGCGCACGTAGAACCTGCGCCCGGGGGCTACGACGTGGTGGTAACGGCCACGACCCTCCAGCGCGATGTCGCCATCCTGGCCGACCGCGCCGACCCGAGTGCGACCAGCGACGAGATGCTATTCACGCTCCTGCCCGGCGAGTCTCGGCGCGTCCGAGTGACCAGCTCTCAGCCGCTAGGGCCGGAACAGCTGTTGGGGCCCGGAGTCCTATGCAGCGCCAACCAGCTCGTCCACCGCTCCAAGGGGCCCAGGTGACACGCGCCGGGGTGACCCGCGCCGAGGTGAGGGGAGCCGAGGTGAGGGGAGCCGGGGTGAGAGGAGCCGGGGTGAGAGGAGCCGAGCGAGACGGATAGGCCTATTTTTTGGACTTGGCGTGCCCCGTGCACACCGGTAGTTTGGTGCCCTCCATGGACAGCAGCCCGCAAAAGCTCTGTGCGCCGACCTTCCATGTGCCGCCCAGGAGGAAGGCCTCACCTTTTTGCCCCTTGAGGGCGGCTTGCCCGGCCAGGTACACCGTGTAAGTAACGGCTGCCTTGACGCCAGTTACTTTCACGCTCAGCACCTTGGCTGTTGAGCTCTTGGCAAGGGAGTCAGACGACTGGCCTTGGATGACCTTGGCGAAGGCGCCGCCGTCCTGAACGAGCGCGATCTTGCGCTTCGCTGGCGTCTTGCCCGAGAAAAAGGCTTCCCAGTTGGCAATGATCTCGTCCTTGGCGGACTTCGCCGAATTTCCCATGTGCTTTGTTGGCGTGTGCTTTGTGCTCGCCGATGCCGGGGCGGTCGATGCGGTGACCGTTGCGGCCCACAAACCAAACCCCGCCAGTAACGCCATGACGACCCGGGATGACCGCCTCAGCGAGCTCAAAGGATTAATCATGTCGTTCACCCCTCTGAAGTTGCTAGGTGCGAGCCAATTTACCACGGCCTCGCGCTAAGCGTGGTCGTCGCCTACCCTTCTCGCTCAGGCGCCCGGAGGAGGGCTGTCCTGGTGGCCTTCCCTGAGGGCCGCGGCAGAAATGACCGCTACGGCGAGCAGCGCGGCCCCTGAGGTCAAAAGCGCGACCTCGAGCCCGTCGCGGAAGGCGCTGTAGGCCGCATGGATGACCTTGTCCTCGATCGAGCTCCCACCAGTCTTGCCGGGCGGCACTACCCCTGTCTCTATCGCGTGGATCACTATGCCAAAGAAGCTCGACGGGATTTTGAGCACCTTCAGGCGGTGGACAAGGTCGCCGGTGAGGTGGGCGTTGACCAGCGCACCGAGCACGGCCGTCCCGAAGACGGCGCCGAGCTCGCGGCTCGTGTTCGTGGCGGAGGCGGCCATGCCGGAGCGCTCTGGTGGCACACGGGCGAGCGCCACCGTCGTGACCGGCACGACGCTCGTGCCGAAACCGAAGCCCGCCAGGGCGAGGGTGGCCATCAGCCAGAGCGAAGGCGTCGCCGACGAGGACAGGAGGAGCTCGGACAGCAAGATCCCGGCACCGGCGAGCACGCAGCCACCAGCCATGGACATCCGTGGGCCTTGGAGCGCGACACGACGTCCTG
>JAJZYO010000390.1 GCA_021798075.1 Actinomycetes bacterium | reverse complement strand
TCCAGTTACCGTTGCCGTAGACGACCGGCTGTAGCGTTCGCTTGGTCCCTGCCTGGAGGGCCGCCTGCTCACCGGGCGGGTGCTGTGGCGGAAGAGAAGCTCCTGAAGCCCGGGGTGGTGCTGGTCGGCACCACGAGGCGCGACGGCTCGGCCCGCATAAGCGGAGTGGAGCCCTTGGTCATGGACGGAGAGCTGTGGCTATCGATGATGACCACGTCTGCGAAGGCGCTCGACCTGAGGCGCGACCCGCGCATCTCCATCAGCAGCACCGTTACCGGCCCCGAGCCGGCCGTCGAGGTCAAGGTGCGCGGTACCGCCCGCGCCGTCCACGACCGCGACGTCCATGAGCACTATGCGGCCAAGGTGAGCGCCGAGCTCGGCTGGCAACCTGTCGTCGGCCGGTTCGCCCTGTTCGCGATCGACATCTTCGACCTGGCCCAGGTCGGTTACGACCCCGAGACCCACGGCCAGCACGTGGCACGCTGGCCCGCGGGAGAGGAGTACGTGAGGCCGGCGACAAGCCCAACGATCCTCGGGCCCCGCCAGACAGTACGGCGGCTGTTGCAGTAGGGAAGTTCCTCGCGGCGTGGCCTCGCGATTGGCGCTCTGTCGAGCGAGCTGCCGCAGCCCGCCCGGGCTAGGCCTGCGGCAACCCTGCCGGCCTTCGAAGGGTTGTAGTTCGCATGAGGCCATGGCGCTTCGCAGCCCTCGCTGCGGCCGTGGCGCTCGCATTCCCCGCCGGGGGTGCCCAGGCCGCGAACGCCGGCTCTCCCATTGCGCCGGCCGCCTCGGCCGGCGGGACACCCGAGGTCCTCGCGCTCGCGGGCGGGGTCGTCTGGCTCTACGACGGTTCCTCCGTGCTCCGCAGCACCGACAATGGCGCCAGTTGGCGCAGAGTGTTCCCGAACTGGGCCGAGACGCCGACGTCGCTCCAAGTAGAGGGCGCGTACTTCTTGGGGAAAGACGACGCCTGGGCGGTCACAGACCGGGAGTGGCCGGCCCAGCCCGGTTCCACCACGGTCTGGCGGACAACCGACGGCGGCCTCCACTGGCAGGAGGGCGTGTCGCTGCCCGGCCCGCTCTCCTACGGGGTGCCCACCTTCGACCAGTTCTCCTTCGCCAACGCAAAGGACGGCTTCGGCTTCGGGACGACCTCGAGCGCCGCCGGCACCGAGGAGACCTTCCAGAGCGTCCTTTGGGCCACGTCCGATGGCGGGTTGCGCTGGCAGCAGGTGAGCGCCGTGGGGCTCCCCGGGCAGGGCGCCGTGCAGCCCATCAACCCGGTGCCGACCAACAATTGCGGGCCAGGGCCGTTCTCCCTCGAAGCGGCCTCAGCCGAGGTCTTGTTCCTCTTCGACAGCGGGTGCCCGAGCCGCCGGCCCGGCTTCTGGCGGAGCGCCGACGGAGGCAAGGACTGGCGCCCGGTGGCCGTGCCGGCACCACCCGGGGGCTGGCGCTCCCAAGAAGCCTGGGAGTACCCGCCGCGGAGCGCGACGAGGGCCGGGGCCGAGGTGGGCACAGTGCTCGCCTTCAACGACGCGAGCGCGGTGATGGCGGTCAGCACGCGGCCTGGCGAGCTGTTGGTGTACCGCTCCTCCGACGTCGGCGCCTCGTGGTCGCTGGCATCGGTCCTCGGGACCGGCTCGCTCGCGCGCCCTTCGGGGTTCAGCGCCTCGTCGCCGGCGGTGTGGGAACTGCCGGCGCCCGCGGGCCTCTACGTCACGGCCGACGCTGGCGAGCACTGGTCGCTCCGGCGCTCGGCCGTGAGCCTCCCCCCGATGAGCGTGGCCAGTTTCGCCTCTCCAGAGGTCGGCATCGGCTGGGCCGCCACTTACGGTGTTGAGGCGCCTGGGTACTTGCCGGGGTGGCGGACGACGAACGGCGGGGCCACGTGGTCGCCGGTCGGCCCGCTCGACGCCAGTCGGCAATCTCTGCCTCCCCTTAGCACCGTGGACTTCGTGAGCCCCATGGACGGCTGGGTGGCAGGTGGCGAAGGCGTGCTCAGGACTACCGACGGTGGGCGCACCTGGGCCTCCCATTTCTCCCCTCGAGTACCCCTCGAGCAGTTGTCGTTCGCCGACGCCGAGCACGGCTGGGCCCTCGGGCCTGACGAGCTCTTCGCCACTTCCGATGGCGGTGCCAGCTGGCAAGCCCTGCCCGAGCCACGATTCGGCGAGCTCACTTGGGCCCAGCGCGTGAGCGCCAACTTCGGGGTCGCCGAGGTCTGCGCCGAGGAGGGAGGTACCCGAGTGCTGGCGACCTACGACGGGGGCCTTTCCTGGCACGTGCTGCCGGTGCCGGACGTCAACCAGCTCGACTGCGCCAACCAGCTCGTCTTCAACGAGCCGCCGGTGGGGCTCTGCTTCGGCACCCCGCAAGTGGGCTGGGCCGCAATCAGCTTGGCTGGCGGGAAGGGTGCCCTGGAGCACACGGTCGACGGCGGCAGGAAATGGGAAGTCGTCGCGACGTTCGACCCTTTTCCCTCCGGGGTCGCCTGTTACGGCCCCACGCAGGCTTGGGTGACCCTAACCTGGCAGCTCGAACACGGGGCCGCGAGCACTCTCGCGGTGACGACAGACGGAGCCAAGACCTGGAGCTTCGCCGCGTACCCGGCCGAGAAGCCCTTCTTCTCGCCGACCATGTCCCCAGCCGACGGCGCGGCGCTCGGGAAGCTCGGGGCCGCCGGCGTGCCGGGCCAGGTTTGGCACCAGCCGATCGCGGCCTTGGCCGACCCCGGCCCAGGTGACGCCGACGCGCTCTGGGAGGAGGGCGTCGGTGCCTGCGCCTTCGAGCTCGGCATCATCTCCACCGAAGACGGCGGGTCCCGTTGGTCGAGCTCGCCGGTGCAGGCCGGCGCCGCCGCGTGCCAGACCTCGGTGGGCCTGCCCTACATCGAGTCCTCCCTCCCGCCGCACGTGCTCTCGGTCTCTTTCCCGAGCGCCTTGGACGGTTTCGTGCTCGGCACCGCACCCGGCGCGCCCGCCGGGTCGCAAACAGCCCCGGTGGACCTCATAGGTACGAATGATGGAGGCCGAAGGTGGGCGTTGCTAGCGCGGCTCCCCTGACCTGTGCCCGCCAGAGCTGCCGGCCTCGGGCTCGCACGCTGCTCAGGCTCGCGGTGGCTGTCGTGGTACCCCTGGCCGCACTAGCCACCTCCGCGCGGCCTTATCACGCGGCGGCCGAGGCGGCTCCCCCGACAATCCAACCCGACGGCGTGGCCTTCTGGGACGCCGAGGACGGCCTGATGGTCGCGACCCTGACCACGCCTGCGTGCGTCGACGGCACTTCCGCCTGTCCAGGCGGCCTCGTCGAACGCAC
>JAJZYO010000389.1 GCA_021798075.1 Actinomycetes bacterium | reverse complement strand
GGGCGCGTCAACCGGGCGCACATAGCCGAGACCGCCGGCGGGGTCAACTGCCGAGGGGGCGTCAGCGGGGGGCATGTAGGCGGGACCGCCGGCGGGGTCAACTGCCGAGGGGGCGTCAGCGGGGGGCATGTAGGCGGGACCGCCGGCGAGGCCCAGGGTCGAGGCGCCGGCCAAGCTGGCCGCGGTGGTGTAGGGGGCCTCTGCGGCGCCCTGCTTCGTCTGGGTGAGCATTCTTAGTCTCCTTTTCTCATGAGCGAGCGTCAGTTTCCGAACAGCAGCTGGGGAAGTGGGGCAAGCAAGAACGCAAACAGGACCGGGGCCATAAAGACCAGCTGGGGGACCACGAGCGACATCGTCCGGCGGGCGGCGCTCCGCTCGACCTCTTCGCGCCGCTGCACACGGAGTTCGCTGGCTTGGTCGAGGAGAGCCCGGGCGAGATCCAAACCGCCGGCGGTGGCGGCAGCCAAGAACCGGTAGAAACGGGAGGCTGCCGGCTCGGCGGCCTCGGCTGCGATCAACTCGAACGCCCCCGTCTCGCCGTAGCCGGCGTTGATCAGGTGCACGGCGCGGCCCAGGTCGTCAACGACAGGCCCGCTCCCCCGAGCCACCAGGTCGGAGACAGCGACGACGAGGCTCTTGTGGCTCTCTATCTTCAGGGCGAGGACCGCCGCTACGGTAGGCAGGTCGCTGCGCACCGCCTCGTTGCGCCGCCTGGCGAGCACCTTTAACCTCTCGGGTAGCCGGCGGCTCCCGGCGTACAGGCCGGCCAGGAAAAACAGCACCACCAACGAAGCCCGGCCCGTGAGCGCGCCGAGCGCCCCCAGCGCCAGCGGCGTCAGGGCCAACCACCGCAGGTACTGCCGGCGGTACTCCTCGACGCTGATACTGAGCCCCGCCTGACGCAAGGCGAGTTCCAGGTTGCCCCCCGGTGCGTTTCGCAGGGGACGGCTCGCCACCGCGACCAACGCGCCTGCCAGCGGCCCGAGCACGCGCCGAAGAACTTCCCCGGCCATCACAGGATTGTCGGGACCGCCGGGCGCACCGCCCAACTGCGACCGGGCCGTCTCCAAATAGAAAGCCATACGCGGCCCCGGTGGCCGCCGAGGGTGTGCGACCCGCACGCCGGCCCAAGCAACAGCGGTCCCCGCCGACGTGCCCGCCAGCGCAGCATCGAGCCCCACCGGTCCCACCTAGGGCTGCCTCCCCTCGGCGAACACACGCCTCGTCGTGGCGATCGGCCGCACCAGCCGGCGAGATACGGCGAGGCCGGCGAGCGACACCACCGCGCCGGCGAACACCACGACCAACCCTGCCGGCTGGGAAAAATAGTGCCGGTAGGCGCTGTTGGTCGTGCACAAGACGAACAGCACCACATAGGGGAGCGCGAAACAGCCCCAAGTGGCCGCCCGCGACTGCGTCTGCAAGGTCCGGACTTTCTCAGCCAGCTGAAGGTCGGCCGTGATCTGGGAGCCAAGGTCCGACAGCACCCGGAGCACGGTCCCCGTGCCTTCCTCTATCGCCCCGGCAAAGGCGAGGAGAACCGGGTCGGAGATCGGGTCGGCCAGTTCCGCCCGTACGGCCTCGAGAGCGGCCCGGTCGCCGACACGCCCCGCCAGCCGGGCGTAGCGCGCCATCGGCGGCCGGAGCGGCTCGGGGCCCGAACGGGACAGCTCCTCGAGCGCCTCGTGGAGCGTCGCCAGCCCCGCGCCCAGCACTCCGACGAGGTAGCGGAGAGCGTCGGGCCATGCGGCGCTCCGGGCTACCGCCAGTTTCCGCCTCTCAGACGACCAGTAGGCATAGGGGACGGCGCCGGCGGCCCCCGCCGGCAGGGCTGCCACCACCGCGGTCCGGGATATGGCGAAAAGCACAATAAACACGGCGAGAGCAACACCGGCCGAGACGGCGACGAACTGCCGAGCGGTCACCCCCGCCCCGGCCTGCGACAGCCACACCTGGAACGGCACTCTGCGACCCGCTCGCCGGCGCCCCAACACCGCACCCCGCCTCCGCTCCGCGCCACGACGACCCGGCAGGACACCTTCGCCGGACACCAACCGCGCCAGCGCCCAGGCACAGCACCCGGCGCAAATGGCGGCTAGTACGCTCACCAGACGACCTCGGCACCCTTCAGCACGTCGGCCAGCTCCAAGCCGTAGCGGGCCAACAAGCGGTTGCAGCGGCGCTCGAGCCTTTCTCCCACTGCCCCACTGCGCAGCTCCATGGGCTCGCCGATATCGCTCCGGCTGAAAATAGGCGTCACCGCGACGCCTCCCGTCGCCGTGCTGAGCTGGGGCGGAACGACCGCTATCTCTGTAATCTGGCGCCTCGCGAGCTCTCCCGAGTCGTCGATGTCGCAATAGACCACCACGTCGAACATGGCGGCAAAGCGTGCCTCGATCTCCGCGAACGGGGTGGCGGGCACGGCTTTCGTAGCGCATACGGCGAGAGCTTCGAACGCGCCGGCCGTGTCCTCGGCGTGAACGGCCGCCACAACGCCCACCCCGAGCGTCCCGGCCATGAGCAGTTCCCAGGCCTCGGGGCCTTTTAGCTCGCCCAGCACGATCAGCTCGGGTGAAGCCACCCGCGCCGAGCGCACCAGATCTGCCAGCGACTCGACCTTCGAGGCTTGCCAGTACTCGCCGTTCAAGAGAGGGGCGTTCAGTTCTCGCTGCTCCTCGGCGCAGATCGTACGCCGGTTGGGAGGCGCCGCCCGCAACAACGCCTCGAGAAGCGTGGTCTTCCCCGCGCCAGGTGCCCCTGCCACCAGCATGCGCACCCGCCGGATGCGCATCAAGACCTCCAGGAACGTGGCCGCTTCGGGTACCAAGGAGCCAAATGACACGAGGTCGCGCAGGGTGGTATTGCGCTTTTGTGGCACCCTCAAGCTAAACGACACCGTCCCGTCGATCCTCGGCGGCACCGATACCGACAGGCGTGCCTGGCGCCCACCGGGGAGGATCACCCGCACGCCGTCGACCTTTGGGTGCGAAGCATCGAAGTTTTCTCCGGCCGCGGCCACCAAGCGCTGCAAGACTGCGAGCACCGCCCCGGCTTGCGCCGGCGCTTCGCTGTAGCGGGTCGCCCCTCCCACCAACCGCGCCGTTATCTCGCCGTCGAAACCGTAAATCTCCTCCACCAGAGGGTCCTCCACCAGCTGGTCCAACTGGGCGCCAATACCCACGAGCTCCGTCATAAGGCGCTCGACTACGTCGGCCGGGTCGACAAAAGGCGCCAGGCCGGCCAGCGCGCCACGCATAAGCTGTCTCTGGAAACGCTCGGTCTCGGACTCGACGAGCCGCCTCGCCGCCCCCGGGTCGGCCC
>JAJZYO010000388.1 GCA_021798075.1 Actinomycetes bacterium | reverse complement strand
CTGCTGCTCGGCTTGGGCCAGGGACTGCGCTTGGCTCGTCTGGTCGCTCGAGTACTGCTGCTCGGCTTGGGCCAGGGACTGCGCTTGGCTCGTCTGGTCGCTCGAGTACTGCTGCTCGGCTTGGGCAACCGCTTGCTCGGCCTGGGTCAGGGCGGTCGCGTTCGACGCTTCAGTGCTCGCCACGTTGGCCTTGTCTTCTGCGGCGGTCGTCTCGGCGCTCGCGAGGCTGCCCTCGGCCGATACGAGGCTCTGGCCAGTCTGGTCAGAGGCGTACTTGGCCTGGTCGGTATATACGCTCGCTTCGTCTTGGCGGACAGTCGCCGAAAGCGTCGCCGTATTGAGCGTCGCGAGGATGGCACCGGCCTTCACCTTGTGCCCCACGCTCGCCTCTAGCTTTGAGACCGTGCCGGCGACGGCGAAGTTGACGTCGGCTTGGGTTGCGGGGTCAATAGTCCCGGTCGTCGCGGTTGACTGCTGGATGTTGCCAGTCGTGACGGCCGCAGTGGCGAAACCTGAGCTACCACCTCCCCTGCTCACGACGTAGTAAGCACCGCCGCCGGCCGCGCAGGCCACGACCACGAGCACGGCGGCGGCCGGCTTCCAACGTCGCCTGAGCCGGCGCCAGCGTCTAGGCGCCTGACCGGGTGGGCCTTCCCCGCCTGTTGCGGGCTGTTCGTGCCCCCAGTCAGAGCCTGGCGGCACCGGTGTAGAGGAGATCGCGACGGCGTCGCGTCCCTCCGGAGCCATCGTCATCGGGTGGACCTCCGCTCCTCCTAACGATACATCGGTTAGTTAAACGTGGTCCCCTCATCAGCCGCTTAGCGTGGGGTTAAAATTCCCTGAGATCCCGAGGATCTCGAACTGAGGAGCTGCGTCCCCTACGCCACGCTCGACCAGCGTGCGCTACTGGTTCCCCCGGTGAACTTGGCTGCTGACCGGCACGCAACCTCGAGGTCACGGGCCCGGGCCGGCCGAGCGTGCCCTTTTTGCTCGGCCGGCGCCTGGCCAGCGAATGCCGTCGATTTAGCCGGTCACCGCGGTGAAGGTCCCGTAGGGCGTACTGACCGGGGTGGCTACCGTCGCGGCAGTACCTGTCAGCGGGTACAGGCCGGCGGTGGCTGGGGCCTTGCCCAAGATGTTGGCGAAGAAGTACAGCGGCTGGCCGTTGTAAGTGACCTGGAAGGTGCCTTCAGGCCGCTGTAGCGTGCTCACCCCCGAAAGCGTCGAAACCGGCGGCAAGCTCGTGAGCACTGGTGGCCAGGCCCTGGCGCACGCACCGGTGCAGGTGCCCCCTGGCGTGCTCGGGGTGAAGGTGTACACGACCGACGGGCCGCTCGGAGGGACCGAAGGCGACGTCGCGGCCACATAGGTAGTGGTGCCGAGCATGGAAGTCGTCAACCTGGCGGCGCCCGGTTGGGGACCGCCCTCGGGCGCGACCTGCCACCAGACGCCGTGGGCCAGGTAGTCGAGCAGGTACTGGCCATTGGTCTCCCCGGCGAGGGCGCCGGCAGCGAGGTCCACGTAGTAGAGGTAGACAGGCCAGCCCGCGTAGGTCACCTGCATGGTGCCGTCGGAGCGCCGCAGCTCGCCGACCAGCCGGGGGTCGATGCCCGGCCCAAGCTGGGGCCGGCCCGTTGTCAAAAGCGGCGGCCAGATGGCCGTGCAAGCCCCCACGCACGTGCTCTCGGCGGGGCCAGCCATTGGCATCCGCATAAGGTGCCCGTTGTGGCCCATGCTGGGGTCGCCCTGTGGGGGTTGTGGGAGGGGCACCGGCGGGCCGTACCCCCCGAAGGGTGGCTGGCCGCTCGGCCCCTGAGTGTCAGCCGTCAGCTGGTAAAGCGTCCTCATGCTGCCGCTGTTCGGCAGCGTGGCATTGAGGGCTTCACCCGACGGGGACAGTTCGGTCCCAAGCTGAGGCACACCGGCGTCGGGCATGCCCTTCGGCGAGACCAGCCAGAAGACCCCGCCGAAAGCTGTCACGTCTTCGCCGTTGAACTGGCCGGCGGCCGTGTCCCTCACGAAGGTGTAGAGGGGGTGGCCGTAGTACTCCACTTGGTCGGGGGTGAACGTGTCCGGTGGGACCACTTGGAGCTCGCTCTGGTTGACGCCCGGCCCGGCGACAGGCGAGGTACCGCCAGTCGCGGTGAGAGGGGGCCAGGGCGTTGTGCACGGGATGCCCGTCGTCGACGGGTTGGCGAAGCGGCTGGTCGTATTGGCGGCAGTGCACTCGAACGAGAGGGCGACCGGTTGTGGCGCGCCAGTCGCCGCGGTCGTGAAAGCGTCGCCGCTGAACATGTAAAGGGCAAATCCGGCACCCTTGCTGTAGCCAGGGCCGGTCACGAGCACCGGGCCATAAGAGCTCGGGGCGACCTGAACCAGCGCGTTACCTGGTGGAGCCTGCGGGCCGAAAGGCGGGTGCGGGCCCGGGCCCCCGTAGGCAAGCGAGGGCGTGGCCCACGCAAGGACGCTCCCGAGGGTGACCAGCGCTGCCACCACTGGGGCCGCGCGATGACCTTTGTGCATGACCTTACCTCCCCTTCTGTCGTTACCTGTCGCTACCCCTTCTTTCGTTACGAGCCTGAGCCCGCCGGTCAAAAGCTTAGCTTTCTCTCCATGCAGTGCGTGCTGCTGGCGTGTTGCCGCCGCGCCGCGAAAAACTGCCCGCGCTAACAGTGACCTCCGGCCCGACGGGAGGGCGAAGTGGCGGCGGTCTGCCAGGACTTCACGCGCTACCCCATATCGCTGCGGGAAAACGTAGCCCTTCGTGCCCTCGAGGGCACGATCGACGCCAACGCCCTTCAACATGCTGCGGAAAAAGCTGGCGCTCGCAGGGGCCAAGCGGCGAGCAGGCATAATGTTCAAGACGGCATGGCGGGCCGGCCCCGGGCCTCGCAGTGTCATGCGTTTTTGCTTCGCTCGGCACCTCGTTTTTCGGGCTCGTTACCCGCTCGGGATCCGAGCGGTCGTAAATGGGGCGACCGGCCACGACCAAGCGACGGTGATCGCAGGCGTGGTGGTGGTAGTGGTGGCTTTATCCGTGCCGGCGTCGTGGGCGCTCCCGATCATCAGGGCATCGCTCAATTCACGCCGAACCGACCAGGGCAACCTCGCTCTTTTTTTTCCGGTTGGGCAAGCTCGCCACAGCCGCTCCATATCACGTGGGCCCTGGCGCGTGGCCTCGTGCGAGAAAGCCCCCCTGGTCGTCGTGCTCGACCGCTAGTGTTGCCTGAATCCACCGATTAGGGATGGCCGATCGTGCAGGAGGGCCTGAAAGAGAGAAAACGCCTCTGCGTACCGGCCAACGGGAACGGCCCTCAGGGGCG
>JAJZYO010000387.1 GCA_021798075.1 Actinomycetes bacterium | reverse complement strand
CTCCAGCGGGGTCGGCGCCGGGGTCGGCGCCGGCGCCCACCGTCGTCTCTCCGGCGCGCCCAGCGGCCTCGCTTGCTTCGGCGGGGTCGGCGCCGGCGGTGACGGCTCTCGCCGGCGGGGTCGGCGCCGCTCGAATGCTCGCGGGTCTCGCCGCGGTGCTCGGGCAGCCCTCTATCGCCGCCGTCATCAATACCGGAGACGACACTGTCTTGCACGGGCTCCACGTGAGCCCCGACATCGACACGGTTACCTACACCCTGGCCGGTGTCTCCAACCGTGAAATGGGATGGGGACTCGCCGGCGAGACCTGGACGGTGATGGAGGCGCTCGGGTCCTTCGATGGGGTAGCCGGCAGGAGCCTGACGTGGTTCAGCCTCGGCGACAAGGACCTCGCTACGCACCTCTACCGAACAGGCCGCCTGGCGGAAGGGGCAACCCTGTCTCAGGTCACAGCGGACGTCGCGCAGCGCTTCGGCGTCGGGGCACAGCTCCTGCCCATGAGCGACGACAGGGTCGAGACCCGCGTGACACTGCGAGACGGACACGAAGCGCACGGACACGAAGCGCACGGACACGAAGCGCACGGACACGAAGCGCACGGACACGAAGCGCAAACCAAGGGCCAACCGGCGAGGATGCCGGCAGGCTCGCCCGCCGGCGCCGTAGTCAGCTTCCAGGAGTACTTCGTGGGGCTCGCCCACGCCGTACCCGTAGCAGCCGTGGACTTCGCCGGCATCGAGGCGGCCCGGCCGGCACCTGGCGTCATAGAGGCAGTAGAAACGGCAGACCTCCTCGTCATCTGCCCTTCGAACCCTGTCGTCTCGATCGGGCCCGTCCTCGGGGTTCCCGGCGTGGCGCAGGCAGTCACGCGCCGGCGTGAGACAACCGTGGCCGTCTCCCCCATCATCGCCGGCAGGGCCCTGAAGGGCCCCGCCGACCACATGCTGGCCGAGCTCGGCTACGAACCCACGGCCGCCGGCGTGGCAGAGATGTGGGCGCCTTACGCTGCGACGATCGTGATCGATAACGCTGACGCGGCTCTCGCAGGGCGCATCGAGACGCTCGGGGTGCGCTGCGTGGTGGCGCCTTCTGTCATGTCCGGGCCGGCGGAAGCCGCCAAGCTGGCCGAGGCCGTCCTCGGGGTCGCCCCATGAGCGTGGCCGGCGTGGCCGGCCCCAGCCGCCTTCTTGCAGACGTAACCGGCGCCAGCCGCCTTCTTGCAGACGTAACCGGCGCCAGCCGCCTTCTTGCAGACGTGGCCGGCCCCAGCCGCCTTCTTGCAGACGTAAGTGGCGTAATGCGCCGTTTTCGTCGACAGGAACGGCAGGCGGAGGCCCCGTGAGCCAGCGAGCCCGGCCGAGAGGGCCGAGAGGGCCGAGAGGAAGGCGAACCAAGTGATCACGCTCATACCAGTCGAGGGCATCGGGGAGATCTCTCCAGGCGATGAAATAGCGGATCTACTTTTGGCCCACGCCGAGCTAGCGGACTTTGACGTCCTAGTCATCACACAGAAGGCCGTCTCCAAGGCAGAGGGACGTCTGGTTCCCGTGGCGGCGAGCCCTAATACTGGCCAAGACGAGCGTGACAGCTCAGCCCAAGACGCCGGCCACGACGCCGGCCATGGGGCCGGCCACGACGAGAGCGCCGGCCACGACGAGAGCGCCGGCGCCCCCCATGGGGAATGCCCGGACCAAAGCGCCACCGCCCAGTTCGACGACGTGCCCGACCGCCGGACCATCGTCCTCTCCGAAAGTGCCCGCGTGCTTCGCGAGAGGGGCGAACTGATCATCAGCGAGACCCACCACGGCTTCATTTGCGCCAACGCCGGCGTTGACTTGTCCAATGTCGCCGAGGGGTGGGCCAGCCTCCTACCGGTCGACCCCGACCGGAGCGCCCGTTACATCCGTGACGCGCTACGCGCACGCGGGGGGGTCGAGGTCGGCGTGATCGTCTCGGACACCTTCGGCCGGCCGTGGCGCCACGGGCTCACCGACGTCGCCATCGGGTGTGCCGGCATAGCCGCCGTGGTCGACCTGCGTGGTACCGCCGACGCCGGTGGCCGGCCGCTGGCCGCCACCGAGGTCTGCGTGGCAGACGAGCTCTCCGGAGCGGCGGAACTGGCCAAGGGCAAGGCCTCGGGCATACCCGCTGTAATAGTGCGAGGTGTGGACCGGGGCTGGTTCCGCGAGTCGTCAGTGCGTGGGGAGGTTGTGCGGCCTCACTCGCTCGACTTGTTCCGCTGAAACCAGTCGAGGACGGCTGCTGTGCCCTGATCGAGCGTCGTCCAGGGCTTCCAGCCGAGGTGGATGGAGGCCCGGGTCGCGTCCAGGCAATTGCGCTGAAGCTCGCCGGAACGAGCGGGCGCGTATATGGGCGGTTGGCTCACCCCTGCATTTTTGGCCATGGCCCAGTACAGGTCGTTGACGCTCGTCTCTTGCCCGGTACCGATGTTGCAGAGAAGACCGCTCCCCCTTTCCCCGGCGCGGGAAAAGGCGTCGACGACATCGTCCACGAACACAAAATCGCGCGTCTGCTTGCCATCCCCGTAGATCACGCAAGGTTCGCCGGCTAGGAACCGACCCGCAAAGATCGCCACGACGCCAGCCTCCCCGTGTGGGTCCTGGCGCGGCCCGAAGACATTGGACAGCGCGAGCGCCGTGTACTCGAGACCGTGGAGCTCACGGTAGGCGAAAAGGTAGTCCCCTACCGCCTTTTTTGCGACCCCGTAGGGGGAGAGAGGGTGCTGAGGCGATGACTCCTTGATGGGCAGCTCGTCTACGCCACCGTATATAGTCCCGCCGCTCGACGCGAAGACCACCTTGCGGGCGCCGGCGGCGCGAGCGCCCTCCAGTACCCTGAGGGACCCGACGACGTTGGTCTCGGCATCGAGCACGGGATCAGCCACCGACACCCTGACGTCCACCTGCGCAGCCAGGTGGTATACGACCTCAGGCTTGCGCCGCTCCATCAGGCCGATCAGGTCTGGCGAGCGGACGTCCACCTGGTGGAAATGGAAACGCCCTGATCCCGCAGAGCGCGCCTCTGCCAGATTGCCCAGCGAGCCGTTAGAGAGATTGTCCACGACATCTACGGTGTGGCCTTCCGCAAGAAGGCGGTCAACCAGGGTAGAGCCGATGAATCCAGCCCCACCCGTGACGAGAGCGTGGTAGGTCACTTAGCCCTTGGCCTTCGCGCCGGACTTGGCCTTCGCGCCGGACTTGGCCTTCGCGCCGGACTTGGCCTTCGCGGCCGTGGTCGTTGAGACCGAGGGGGTGGTCTTCGTCTTGCTTGACCTGGCGGCCGTGGTGGCGGTGGTCGAGACCGAAGGCG
>JAJZYO010000386.1 GCA_021798075.1 Actinomycetes bacterium | reverse complement strand
ATCAAGAGGGCGCCTGCCGTTACGAGTACTATTACGAGTACAAGGCCACCGACGCTGACCAAGATGTCAAATACTTGTCGCCGCACGACCCTCTCCTTCCGAGCCAGCGAAAACGCGTGCTAATACCGGCAATGGCTAGCGTAGTTGAGCATTAGCAGGAGAGTTAGGGCTAGGGGTGGTCGGGAGGTGACGGTGGGGTCAACGACCTCGCAGCCTCGTCGCCTTCTCGGGCGGGAGGGCTGCGGTGGCGCCCGGTCCGCAGTGCCCGGATGGGTCGCTCACATAGAGCTGGGCCCCGAGCGCGGGCGTTACCGCCATGGCGACACCATTGATGGCGAGCGTGAGCGTCCCGTCGGGGGAGCGGTCTTTCACCTCGGCGCAAGCCCCGGGCCGGAAGCCGTGGTCGTCCAGGTAGACCAGGGTCTCGATGTCGACCTCGACGGTCTCGGTGAGGCGCTCGAGGCGGACCTGGTCGCCAGGCCTGGCAACTGACAGTGGGCGCGTCGAGGGTGGCGTGACGCCAGCGCCGGGGATGGGGTTGCCATGCGCGCACGTGGCGGGGTTGTGGAGGAGCGCAACGATATGGGCTTCGGCCTCGTCTGATATCACGTGTTCCCACAGGTCGGCCTCCCGGTGGACCTTGGGCCATGCGAGGCCGATCACGTCCGCGAGCAGGCGCTCGGCGAGGCGGTGCTTGCGGACCACGCCCTCGGCTACTTGGAGCCCCTTAGGCGAAAGGTGCAGTTCTCGCTCGTCGGCCTCGAAGTAGCCCTCTGCGACCAGGCGGCGGACCATTACGGTGACGGTCGGCCCCGAGTACCCTAGCCGTTCGGCGATGCGTGCCCGCATGACTGGGATGCCGTCCTCGGTGAGCTCGTAAGCCACCCTCAAGTACTGCTCGACCGGGGGGTGGAAGCCCTCTTGGTGCATTTCGTCAAGGCTACAGCCCGCTCCCTAGTGCGCGAGGCGCTCTAAGCTGGGTTCTTAGGTGAGGCTCCCTTGGTCAGTTAGACTGGCCTTATATGGGCACCGCACCTGGCCGTGGGCCTTCAGTGGGCCGCCAGGCCGTGACCGTCGTTTGCAGGGGGGTCTCGAAGTCCTTCGGCGGCCAGGACGTCCTGGACGGCCTTGACCTCGAGGTGCCTGAAGGCGCCGTCGTGACTGTCCTCGGGAGGTCGGGGAGCGGCAAGACCACGCTCTTGCGCACGATCGCCGGCTTCGAGCGTGCAGAGGCCGGCGTGGTGGAGATAGACGGGGAGGTCGTGGACTCGCCCCGCCGGTTCGTGCCTCCCGAGAAGCGCCGCGTTGGCTACGTCGCGCAGGAGGGCAACCTCTTTCCCCACCTGACCGTGGCCAAGAACGTCGGCTTCGGGCTGTCGCGGGCCGAGCGAGCCGCGGGGAAGGCCGAAGCGCTCCTGGAGATGGTGGGTCTCGGGGGGATGGCTCAGCGCTACCCGCACCAGCTTTCTGGGGGCCAGCAGCAGAGGGTCGCGCTCGCTCGCGCTCTCGCGCCTGGGCCCCGGCTCGTGCTGCTAGACGAGCCCTTTTCGTCTCTCGACGCCGGGCTTCGTTCGTCTCTGCGTTCCGATGTCATGGCGCTTTTGCGGGCTCAACATGCCACTACTGTCTTCGTCACCCACGACCAGGAAGAGGCCCTCTCTGTTTCTGACTTCGTAGGCATCATGACCTCGGGGAGGCTCCGCCAGTTCGCAGCGCCTGAAGACCTCTACAGCCGTCCCGTCGACCGCTCCGTCGCCCAGTTCCTCGGCGAGGCGAACATCCTGACTGGGACTGCCACGAGCGGCTGGGTCGAGACTCCTCTTGGGGCCATGTCCCTTGCCGGCGGCCATGAAAGCGTGAGCGGCCCGGTCAGCGTCCTCGTCCGCCCGGAGCAGATCTCGTTGCACGCGCCCGGGGGCACTGCCGCCGGGCGCGCCGGCGCGACGGGGAGGGTTGTCCACCGAGAGTTCTACGGCCATGACTGCGTGCTCTTGGTCGACGTCACCGGCGGCAACGACCCGTTGGACGGCCCCCTCCGCGTCCGGTGCGCCGGACGTCCTCCCGCCGAGGTGGGTGACGCCGTCGCTATGTCAGCGAGCGGCGAAGCCGTGGCCTGGCCGTCCGAGTAGAGGGAGATCCCTCGCCACCAAGGGGCCAAGGGCCCTATCAGGAGTGTTACCCGGAGCCGTAGGGTTTATTTCGGCGTGGCGAACGTGCCCGCACCAATCGGAGGAGGTAGCAAACGTGGGCTCCGTCGGCCACGAAGGACGGCCTTGGCACGACACTCGTGGGTGGCTCGCGAGCCCGCGGGAGGGGGAGGTTGCCCCGTCGGCGAGCGGCAACGAAATAGCCGAAGAGTGCGAGGCTTTCCTCAGCGGGAGCTTTGCCGACTTGCAAGGTTCGAGGCACCAGCCTGTGGAGGCTTGGGCTTGGGTCAACCGCGTCGCGCACGCCGAGCCAGAAGAACTGCGCGTCCTTGCCAGCCGTCCGGCCATGTGGCGCGGCGGGGCCCTTCGCAAGGGTGGTTTCCGCACGAGGCGCTGGCGCCGGGCCGTTTCGGACATGGCGAGTGATTTGCTCAGCATTGCAGAGGGAAAACCGAGGATGATAAAGCGCCTCCAGGGGCGCGCGCTGGTGCCTCTCGAGCTCGAGCTCGCCGCGAGGGGCAAGCGGTACCCCGTCACACCCGAGCTCCTCGTTGCCAAGGCGCGGGGCGCACTTTATAGGGGCAAGGCTCGCAGCTCTCCAGAGGTCTTGGCGGGCCCGGGCGGGTACTTCGAGAGGGCAAGCGCTTACCCTTGGGCTTCGCCCGGGTGGAAAAGGGCTAGGAACGTGGTCCTAGCCACTCTTGCGGTAGTGGTGGTCGGAGGTCTGGTAGTGTTCGGCGCTACGAAAGGCGTCGTACCGCCGGCTTCGTCCTCTGTCTATAGGTACTACCTCTCCAGGCTCGACAGCTTGGACAACCGGTCCCTGCAAAATCCTGACGCTTTCACTTGGATAACCGGTGGCAAGGAAGCGCCGGGTTGGGAGGCGGGCCGGGACCTACCCACGTTCCTCTTGCCCTGGCAGGCGCAGGGCCCGGGCAGCTACATGGGCTGGCTGTTCGCCGGCGCACCGGGACCAGTCCTAAAGGGCGCAGCAGCCGAGCGGGCGGCGGCTGGGGTGCCCGCAGGCGCCAGCGTCGATGCGGTTGCCAATACGGTACGTTTTTCCCGCCCCACTGTCAGCTTTAAGGTCGCTGCTCTACCCGGGCACCGCCTCCGAGTGGCGGGCCTTTCGAGCCCGACCGTCATTGTGCCCTACGGCGCCGTCGTGCGTATGGACCTCGGGGTGGAA
>JAJZYO010000385.1:989-3339 GCA_021798075.1 Actinomycetes bacterium | reverse complement strand
TCTCCCTGGGCCGTGCGTGGGCTCCGGGAACACGAAGCCCGCGTCCTGCTGGCCCGTCTCCTGCAACCCGACGATGAACAGCCGGCGGCGGTGCTGGGGCACGCCGTAGTCGGCGGCGTCGACGACTTGTGCCGACACCGAGTAGCCGAGCCGCTGCATCTCGGCCACGAGCTCCCCGAACCTGGGGTGGCGCTCGAAACCGGGTACGTTCTCGGCCAGGAACGCCGCCGGGTGGAGCCCGTCGAGCGCCCGGAAGAACCCGAGCCAACCGTCGCGCCTGTCCTTTGTCCCGAGGCGCTTGCCCCCGGTGCTCCACGGTTGGCACGGCGGCCCGCCGACCAGGACGTCGATGTCCTGGCGCCAGTTGCGGAAGACGACCGACGCAACATCGGTCTCCATGACCTTGGCCGCGGGGTGGGCCTTGGCGAAGCTCTCGCAAGCGTCGCGGTCGCGTTCGACCCCGAGCACTATCTCGGCGCCGGCTGCCGCCAGCCCGGTCGAGAGCCCGCCCGCGCCTGCGAAGATGTCGACGACGCGGATCACGGCGCCTTTCCGGCGGAGCCAGGCCAAAGGCCGGCGAAAAGCCCGCACTGCACGCAGTGCTCTCGCGGCCCAGCGTTGTCGCTCAGGGGCGCGGCGTTGCCTTCCCGGCCCTGTGGGGCTGCTGTTGTGCCCTTGTCCTCGAGGGCCAGGCCCAGCGCCAGTTGCATGATCACGGCGAGACTCTCCCGTTCTTCTCGAATGCGGCGTGCGTCAGCGGGAAACGCTCGGCGAAGACGTCCTCCATCTTCTTTGCGCAGGCCTCGATCTCCCACATCGGGTACGAGACGAACTTGGCGTCGTCGCTGTGGGTGCGGAGCGAGAGGAACGCCATGAGCGACCTCGCGTTGCAGGTGACGTACATGGCCGAGAACGTGTTCACGGGCAGCACCATCCGGGCGACCTCTTTGGCCACGCCGGCCTCCAGCATCGCCTCGTAGCGCTCGTAGGCCAGGCGCGCTGTCTCCTCGATCGACTTGCCCACCAAGGCGTGCTGGTGCTCGTCGCCGGGCACCAGCTTGGGCCGGGCACTGCTGCCGGCGTTCACCAGGGGACGGGACAGCCCTGGCACGTAGAACTTGGGCGGCAGCTGGCTGTAGCGCCCGCTCACCTCGTTGTAGGAGAACCCGATCCGGTGCCGGTGCCACTCACGGAACACGAAGATCGGGGCGTCCACGAAGAAAGTCAAAGCTGAATGTTCATAGGGAGTCCCGTGATGATGCGCCATCAGGTAGTTGATCAGGCCGGCGACATGCTCGGTGTCCTGGGCGCGGGCTTGCTCGCCCTTGGTCGAGACCCAGGCGGCGTGGGCGATCGACATGTCGGTGCCCATGGAGTCGATCAGCTCCACTCGCAGCTCGGACGTGAACTGGGGCTCGGACGTTGTTGGGGGCATTTCTTTCCTATGCCGGCTCGTAGTCGTCGTGAAGGGCGTGCCCGGGCCCAATGACCGCGACCCGGTACTCGTCGTCGGCACCCAGCGACCAGGGCACTTCGTCCTCGTCCACAATGTGCTCGTCGGTGCGGTCGATGTACTGGACGATCGTCGGGTCGACGATCGTCCCGTCCGGCAGCTCTACCCAGGTGTGGGCACAGCCTCGGAACCCCCCGCTCACCACCTCGGCTGTAATGCCTTCGGCTGCCAGGTAATCAGCCACTTCCCGGCTCGCCAGGCCGCACCAGTCGTGCTGGCTGCTCTCGTAGGCCTCGTCCCAGTCGGGCTCGTAGTCGGAAGCGATGTCGGCGATTACGCCCAGGCGCTCGGCGTCGAGGTCACGGGCGCCCTTGTCGGAGCCGTCGGCTCGTTCGATGCGAAAACCCGGGAGAGCCGCTACAGAGATGACGCCACGGGGGCAAGAGAGCCCTGACGGGTCGTAGGTGTCCTCCCACCAGACGCCGTCCAGGCCGGCGACATCCTCGACGAAGACGACGACGGCGAGCTCTTCTCCCAGAGATGGGTCGATGCGTTTCATTGCGACGCGCTCCGAAAGCTTGGAAGTCGCGACGGCCCCGTCTTTCTCGACGAGCTGAGGCTCCGACTCAGGGTCGCAGCCGTCGTACTCGTCCCTGGCTTCGCCTTCGTTGTCGAAGACGAACAGACGTCGGTCTTCGCACTCGTCGTCGTAGTAGGAGACCTCCCAGAGCCTCGCCGGCTCCAGCCAACCTTCGGCGATGCCCCATTCCCTGATCTGGGCCCGTTGGTCGTCGTCGAGGGAGTGGAAGTCCAGGAACTGGTTGCCCGCCTTGGTCAGCACCCAGGTAGGTGAATTGCCCAGCTCGGCGATCTCGCGCCACTCCTCGGGGTGCAATG
>JAJZYO010000385.1:0-979 GCA_021798075.1 Actinomycetes bacterium | reverse complement strand
TCCCCTTCGAGGCTCTCGAAGGCTGCGTTCTTCTGGGCTGCGTCCATCGTGCCCACGTGATAGAGGACCTCGAACGAGGTTTTCGGCAACGCTCTCACGAGCTGCCCCGTACCGTCTCGGCAAGTTGGAGCGGGCCCGCCGGCGACGGGGCCCAGCACTATGTCGGCCTCGGCGTGCGCCATCGGCGCCCACTGGCCGCCAGACGGTGTGCCGGCTGGGCGCCGTGGCTGGCTGACAGCCATGGCCTAAAGAGCCTTCCCGTGCTTGTGCGGCCGCTTACGGTTGTAGGCGATCTTGTCTTCGATCAGCTGTGTGAGCTCCTCGGCGGAGAGCCCGCAGTCCTCGATGGCCGCGTCGAAGCAGCGGATAACCACGTCCGCCAGTTCTGCCGCCGGGCCCTCGGGTTTCCCGTCCGGGCCGGCGTAGTCGGCCATTTCCCCGTGCTTGCGCCACGCCTCGAACGCCTCGGAGACCTCCGAATGGACAAGAGCGCAACTGTCCCCGAAGGTGCGCTTCTGGCCGTGCGGCGGCACGGGGCCGTGGAAGCCGTGGTCCTCGGCGACCTGCCAGCACTCCTGGGCGACCTCGGCGAGCGATCTCACGCTGCCGCCTCGACTGTAACAGCGACCGGGCCCGCAACAGCGCTCACGGATGCCGTAATGGCGCCCACGGGGGATGCGTCGGGCTCGGCGCAGGCACGGGCCGCGTAACCGCCCGCCCATGCGGCGCACAACTGGGTGTCGACCAGTTCGGCCAGGTCACGCCAGCTCTCGGCGGGGATATTGGCCAGCTTGCCGAAGGCCCGGAGGATCTCCGCCCTGGCATGGTCTATTTCGAGGCTCGGCATGACTGTTACGACCGATCAGGGTGCCCCACGTGCGCCCCCGCCTCAGGACCTTCACACTGCTGCTGTTGCTGCTGAGAGGTGGTGGGACCCAGCTCGCCCCGGCGTTGCGCCTCGGCCTCGGCCGGCGAGCGG
>JAJZYO010000384.1 GCA_021798075.1 Actinomycetes bacterium | reverse complement strand
GCGTTCGCTCCCCGACATCAACTCGGTCATAGACGTGGAGGACCTCGCGCTCGTACAGATGCAGCTGGACAACGGCGTGCTTGCGACCTATGACCAGTGCCACTTCACACCGGACTATTGGCGCAATTTCACCGTGATCGGCGACGAGGGGAGGCTCGAGAACTTCGGCGACGGCGGGCCAGGAAGCTGCATCAGGCTCTGGAACCGGCGCTGCTCTTACGACGCATCTGGCCATGAGACGATCGAAGTGGCGGAGGGAAAGGGTGGTCATGCGACGGCGGACCAGCGCTGTGTTGAGGAGTTCGTCGCAGTGCTCCGAGGGGAAAGGCCGCCGGCGGTGAGCCCGACCGTCGCCGCTCGCCAAGCCGTCGCCGCGGCGTGCGCGGCGACGGCCTCGTTGCGGGCTGGCGGCGGCGTGGTCTGCCCGGTCCCTTTGGCGCCCGAGCTAGAGCGAGCTTTCTCGATGAGCTAGGACGAGGCGCCGCGAGGCTGCCCTCAAGCGGGCCGCCAATTGGACCGTGCCGTAGGCCAGGCTCACCCTGACCGCCGGAGGCACCCTCACCCCGAGGTGCTCCAGGTCCTCGGCCCCCGCCCGCTCCTCGCTGAGGCCGCGACCGCCGCCCGTTTTCGGCGGCGCTGGGGTCGTACCCAGACGTGGTGGCTTGTGGGTATCTTCCGCGCGAGGTGGCGCAGATGTAACCTAGCAACATCGAAAGAGGGGACCAACGTAGTTGCCGGGACGAGGTGCGCCGGGCCGCGAGGCAGCGTCGCTGCGCGCCGTGAGCGCTGCTAGGGGCACGGAGGTCGCAGCCACCCCGGGATCAAGGGCGCTGACGGCCCTATCGATCCTGCGCGGGGCTGTCGATTCGGGCGCGACTCCTGGTGGCGTGCTCGCTGCCGGCTGGGGTGACGAGACCGAAGTGCTGTCGGCGTACGGTTGGGCCGAAGCCGGCCCTCCTGGTGAGCGCCGGGCCATGTCGACAAGTACGGTGTTTGACCTGGCGTCCCTGACCAAGGTCGTGGCGACCCTTCCAGTTGTGCTCCGCCTCCTCGCCGACGGTCGTATCGGCCTCGGAAGCAAGGTTGCAGATCTGCTGCCTGGATTTGGTACCGGGGCGGCGGCGCGGGCCGAGGTGACAGTCGAGCACCTCCTGACCCACACCTCGGGTTTGCCACCTCACCGTGAGTACTGGCGGCTTGGGCTGGGCAGTGCCGAGCTCAGGCAGCGGTTCTTGGAGGAACCGCTCGAGCTCGCCCCAGGCGACCTGCCCGGGGGCAAGGTCGTCTACTCCGACATCGGCTTCATGCTCCTCGGCTGGCTGGCCGAGGCGGTCACCGGCCGGAGCCTTTCCAGTTTGGTGTCGGAGTGGGTGGCGGAGCCGCTTGGCCTTGGGGGTACCGGCTACGGGCCGCGACCGGCGGGGGACGTGGCCGCCACCGAGATGGGCCCTGATGGGAGGTACATCGTCGGCGTCGTGCACGACGAGAACGCGGCTTGCCTCGTGGCGCCGGTTGGCCACGCTGGGCTCTTCTCGACGCCCGGCGACATCGCTACCTACGCCCGCGCCTGGCTGTCTGGGAGCGAAGACTGGCTACCACGGCGCTGGCGCGAGGAAGCCGTCCGGGACAGGACGCTCGGGCTCGGTGGCCACCGCGGGCTTGGCTGGGTGGCGCGCGGCGACGCGTTTGACCCGCTCGGGGAGGCGTGGCCGGCTACGGCCGTGTCCCACACGGGCTTCACGGGCACCTCGCTTGCCTTGGACCCGCCCTCGGGCCGCTGGGTCGTGCTCCTCACCAACGACGTGCATTTCGGGCGTGGCCGGGGGACGGTCAAGGAGCTGCGCCGAGCAGTCCATGAGGCCCTCGCCCCATGACCAGCCCCGCGACCGGGTCGGCAAGCGGTCCCGGCCGGCGCGCTGTGGGTTCTAGAGCTGTAGCGCCAGGCGGTGGCGCCGGCGGCCAAGAGACCGGCAGTCAGGACAGCCGCAGTCAGGACAGCCGCAGTCAGGACAGCCGCAGTCAGGACAGCCGCAGTCAGGACAGCCGCAGTCAGGACAGCCGCAGTCAGGACGATGAGGTGCAGGCCTTGGCGGTCGGGCCCATAGCGAAGCTCGACGGCGTGCTCGCCCACGTAGAGTCACTGCTGCCGTCGCTCGCGCCATCCGAGCAGAGGGTCGGGCGCGTGATCCTTTCCCTCCCAGGGAGCGCCGCTCACCTGACCATCACCGAACTTGCCAACATGGCGGATACTTCCGAGACCACCGTTGTCCGTTTCGTACGTTCGATCGGGCTCGGGAGCTACTCGGAGCTACGGATAGGCCTCGCCAAAGCGGCCGGGCGAGCGTCGGCCGAGCCGGTCCCGCGCTTGTCGCCCGACATCAGCCCCGACGACGACCTCGCGACCGTTGTCGCGAAGGTGGGCACCGCCGATGCGCAGGCAGTCGCAAGCACGGTGGCAAACCTCGACGCCGAAGTCCTCGGGCGGGTGGTAGAGGCCGTGGAAGCGGCACGCCGCATCGACATCTACGGCGTGGCGGCTAGCGCCGTTGTCGCCACAGACCTGCAACAGAAACTTCACCGAATAGGTCTGGTGGCCTTCGCCTGGAGCGATCTTCACCTCGCCTTGCCCTCTGCTGCCAACCTGTCATCTGAAGATGTTGCGATCGCCATCAGCCATAGTGGCACGACCGTCGACACGATCGAGGCCCTCGGCCAGGCCAAGCTGGCCGGGGCTACCACTGTTGCCATAACGAACTTCCCGAAGTCGGCGATCGCGGGAGTAGCCGACATCGTGGTGCGCACAACAGTTTCCGAGACGGCGTTCAGGAGCGGTGCAATGGCGAGCCGGATAGCCGAGCTCGTCGTTGTCGACTGCCTCTTTACGGCGGTCGCGGAGCGGCGCTACGAGGAGACGGTTTCAGCCCTCGCTCGCACCCGGGACGCGGTGCGGGCCCGTCACCGGAGGCGCCGGCGCTGAGTCCTTTAAAGTTACCAAGTCCCCAAGGGTGCGAGTGGTCGCGAGCATTGTCGCGGGCGAGCTCCGCTCCTAAAGCACCTGCGATGGTCGCCTTGACAATGCCCACGCCCCGCGCGATGATCACTGGTCTAGACCAATGGGGGCCTCAGCGCGACGGCGCGTGCCCGCCGGACGGCATCAAAAAGGAGGGGGCGAAAGCCTCGGGTAGGAGACCAAAGGAGCCGCGCCCGACAAGTGCAGGCAAACCTGGGCCGCAGGCGCACCTTGCAGCGCCTTATGTGAATTCACAATATCGCAACGAAAACCGCCATGCGCGCCAGGCAGGATTGGGGAGCCGGCAGTGTGGCACAGCTGGACAGGACAAGAAAGG